>CAZXDF010000255.1:0-4855 GCA_964639345.1 uncultured candidatus Brocadiaceae bacterium
GGGATGATGTCCTGTTCGTAGTCGGTGCGCTCCGCGTCGGCCATCGCGCTCAGGCGCAGGTCCGTCGGATTGTCGCCGACCACGCGCCGCAGAACCTCCTCGTCGCAGTGCTTCCAGGGTCCGAAGTCCGAGGACGGATAGAGCCTCTTGGACGCCTTGTAACCCAGCTCCATATAGTCCAGGCCCGCCGCAACGCACGCATCGTAGACGGCGCGCACGAACTCGTCGTCGAATTGATGATTGTTCATGAGCCCGCCGTCCCGCACCGTACAGTCCAGGACCTTGAGCTCGGGCCTGTAGGTCACCCACGTTCCCCTTTTTTCCGGCGTTCCTTCGCTGACTGCTGCGTCCGACATGATCCGTCCACCTATAATTGAAAGACCCTGCCCGGGGTGGCGCTCGTATTGCGCCGGGGTCCCCGGACCCAAACGCCAGGTGCCCATGCGCGTAACCATTATAGCAGCGCCAGCGCCGCTGTCAAAAGCCTCCCGCGCCGGCCGGCCGCGCGTAAGCGTCTGCTGTCGGCGCGCCAACGCTCCATTGCAAAGGAGAGTGCGCCGCTTATAATGGGCGTCGTCTGTGACCGAGCGGGAGAGAAGAATGGCGCGCGAGACGGTCCTGGTGCTTGACTGCGGTTCGACGAATATCACGGCCGTCGCCGTCGATGCCGACGGTCGGCTCGTCGCGTCCGCCGCCGAACGCAACAACCCGTCCCCGCAGCACGGATGCCCCGAGGACTGGCGGGTGTGGGACCTGGACGCGCTGTGGGGCAAGGTCGCGTCTCTGGCCTCGAAGGTCTGCGCCGAGGCGGGCGGGGAGGGCGTCAAGGCCGTGACCGTTACCACGTGGGGCGCCGACGGGACCCCTGTGGCCGCCGACGGCGCGCCGACCTATCCGCCCATCGCCTGGCAGTGCCCGCGCACCAGGCCCCTGGCCGATGCCGTCGACCCCGAACGAGCGCGCCACCTCTACGACGTGACCGGATACCAGGTGATAAGCTTCAACGCGTGGTTCAAAATGGCGTGGCTGCGCGAGAATGCGCCCGAGGCGCTCGGTGAGGCCGACAAGTGGATGATGATGCCGGGCCTCCTGAGCCAGAGGCTCTGCGGCGAGGCGAGCCTCGACGCCACCAGCGCGAGCACCATGATGGCCCTCGACTACCGCGGTGGCGGATGGTCCGATGAGCTGCTGGCCGAGGTTGGCCTGGACGAGTCGTTCTTCCCGCCGCTCACGTATCCGGGGGCGGTGATCGGGAAGGTGACGGCCGCTGCCTCGCGTGAGACCGGCGTGCCAGAAGGCACCCCGGTTGTGGCCACCGGGCACGATACCCAGTTCGCGACCATCGGCAGCGGGGCCGGCCCGGACGAGGCGGTGCTGAGCAGCGGCACGTGGGAAATCCTGATGCTGCGCACGCCGGGTTTCGAGCCGAACGACGTCGGCTTCACCGAAGGGCTCATCACGGAACTCGACGCCGTGCGCGGCCTCTACAACCCGCAGCTTCTCATGATGGGGTCGCGCGTGCTGGAGTGGGTGCGCGAGAATCTTTATGCCGACGTCGCGGGCCGGGAATCGGCTTACGCCGCCATGATCGGCGAGGCATCGGCCATCGGGCCCGGCGCGGGCGGCGTGATGATGGTGCCGAGCTTCAAGCCCGATGCGGGGCCGACGAAGAAGTACAACACGCAGGGCACCATCGTGGGCCTCGGACTGGCAAGCACGCGGGCGCACGTCTACCGCGCGGCCGTGGAGGGGCTTTCGTTTCAGCTCAAGGACGCCCTGCGCATCCTGACCGCCGCCACTGGCTTCGAGCCGAAGGGCGTTCGGGTGGTCGGAGGCGGCTCGCGCAACGGGCTGTGGAACCAGATTCGCGCGGACGTGCTCGACATGCCCATCGCCCTCACCGGCCACAAGGAGGCCACCGTGCTGGGCGCGGCCATCGCGGCCTGGGTGGGCGCCGGGCGCTTCTCGGACCTCGAGGAGGGGCAGAGGGCCCTGGCGACCGAGACGATCCATGTGGAGCCGAGCGAGAACGCCGGCGCCTACGCGGAGCTTGCCGGCCGCTACGGGAGCCTGCCTCCGGCGCTCGAGGACTTCTATTCGGGGTAGATGAGGGGAGAGCCATGCCGCTGAAGATCAGCATTGTAGGCGCTACGGCCTACACGAGTTACGAACTCATCCGCATCCTGCTGCGCCACCCGGAGGCCCGGATAGTCCACCTGGCCACCCGGCGCGAGGGCAACCCGGCGGCCTCGGACATCTTCCCCGCGCTGCGGGGCCTGTGCGACATGCGCATGACGGGCATGGAGCCGGAGGCCGCGCCGGAAAGGCCGGACGTGGCCTTTTTTACCCTGCCCCATCTGGTCAGCCAGCAGCACGTGCCGAAGTACCTCGACGCCGGCATCCGGTGCATCGACTTCAGCGCCGACTACCGGTTCGATGACCCCGCGACCTACCGAGAGCACTACGGCCCGCACGAAGACGCCGGGAACCTGGAGCGGGCGGTCTACGGGATTCCGGAACTCTTCCGCGAGCAGGTCCGTGGCGCGGACCTCGTCGCGAACCCGGGCTGCTACCCCACCTCGGCGCTGCTGGGCCTGGCCCCGCTGCTGAAGGGCGGGCTGCTGGAGGAGGGCGGGATAATCGTCAACTCCGTCAGCGGCGTGAGCGGCCGGGGCAACAAGCCGAACGCGGGCTCGATGTTCTGCGCGTGCAACGAGAACGCGGTGGCCTACAAGGTGGGCGCGCACCGGCACGAGCCGGAGATGGCGCACGGGCTCAGGCTCCTGGGCGCGCGGGCGCCGGATGTGCTTTTCGTGCCGCACCTCGTGCCCATGGACAGGGGAATACTCTCGACGGTCTACGTGCGGCTCACGGCCGGGACGTCGGCGGAGGAGTTGCGCGATCTCTACGCGGCGTTCTACGCCGGCGAGCGGTTCGTGCGCGTGCTGCCGCAGGGAGAGCAGCCCAGGACCAAGGATGTGGCGCTGACGAACCTGTGCGACATCGCCGTCGTGCCCGTGCGGGGCGGGAGGGCGGTGATAACTTCGGCCATTGACAACCTTATGCGGGGTGCGTCCTCGCAGGCAGTGCAGAACATGAACGTCGCCTTCGGCCTGGACGAGGCCGCCGGGATTGGCTGAGGGCAAGAGGAGGCAAGCTGTGTCGAAGAAGAGGAAAAAGATCGTCACAAAAGCGGAATGCGGCGACTGCCCGTCGCTGTGCTGTCACGGGTTCGTGATGCCCATCGACAGGCCGCGCACGAAGTCGGAGATCGAAGAGCTCAAGTGGCAGATCCAGTATGACACCGTGAGCTGCTACATAAGGAGCACCCGGTGGCACGTGCTGGTCGAGGGAAAGTGCCAATACCTCGGCAAGAAGAACCTGTGCATCCGCTACGAGAGCCGCCCCGACCGGTGTCGTCAGCACAATCCGCCGGACTGCGAGCGTTACGGGCTGTTCTTCGACGTGATGCTCCAGACGCCGGAGGAACTCGACGCCTACCTCGAAAAAGAGAAGGCCCGTGCGCGTCGGCGTCGGGCCCGCCGCCGGCGGGCCGCGGCGGACGCCGGGTAGCTCTCAGGAGTTCCTCGGCCCCTCCCCGGTAGGGGCGCGGAGTTGTCGCAAGGCGGCCCTCGGGCGGGGTTTTGATTTGACAGAGCATCACGCGCACGCTATATTTATGCCAGCGTGCCCGAAGGGCCACCTTGCAGGCCCTTGGTTCAAGTCGTCAAGGGCACCGCAGCCGCCAGACCCGCCAGGGCGCCCAGCGTTCCTGAATGTGCCCCGCTACGTCCGAGGGTATGTGCGGCTCTTTGTGTGTTCTGAGCGCGCAATAGACCGGGCACATGCTCGCGCGAGAGGAGTTGGATTTGGTCGACGTGAGGGAATTGGTAAAGGCGGGAGTGCACTTCGGTCACCGCACGAGCCGGTGGAATCCGAGGATGGCTCCCTACATACTTAAGAAGCGGAACCTCATCCACATCATCGACCTGCGGGAGACCGTCCGGGGTCTGGTGACTGCCAGGCACTTGGTAAGGGCTGTCGCGGCGCGGGGGAAGTACACGCTGTTCGTCGGCACCAAGAGGCAGGCGCAGGACATCGTCAAGTCCGAGGCCCAGCGTTGCGGCATGCCCTACGTCTGCGAGCGATGGCCCGGCGGCCTGCTGACGAACTACGGCACCATCCGCAAGCGCCTGGACCGGCTCCTCGAACTCGAAGAGCTGGACAGGACGGGCGAGATCAACCTCTACAGCAAGAAGATGGTCTCGTCGCTGCGGCGGGAGATGCGCAAGATCAACCGCAACCTCGGCGGCGTGCGTCAGATGAACGAGCTGCCGGGCGCCATCGTCATCATCGATCCCAAGCGCGAGCACCTGGCCGTCAACGAGGGCGTCAAGCTGCACATCCCGACCGTCGGATGGACGGATACGGACGGCGATCCGCACGATCTGGACATCTGCGTTCCGGCTAACGACGACGCCCTGGGCGCGATCCGGTTGTTCACGCGGGTCATGTCCGACGCGATCCTGGAGGCCCGTGAGGTCGCCGAGGGCGCTTCCACCGAGGTCAAGGCTGAACCCGCCAAGAGCACCGGCGAGCAGCCGATCGCCGCGGAGGCCCCCGACAGCGCCGTCGAGGCTTCCGCCGCCGAGGGACCGCAAGGGTAGGGCGGTCCGGAGTCGCGGGCCGGTTCTCGTTGATCATTTCGGCCGCGCAGCTTGTGCTCGTGCGGACCTGAACGGACTGAAACACGGAGCCTGAACAATGGCCGTAAGAGCGCAACAGGTGAAGGAACTGCGAGCGAAGACTGGCGCCCCCATGATGGACTGCAAGCGGGCCCTCGAAGAGGCCGGCG
>CAZXDF010000256.1:0-10384 GCA_964639345.1 uncultured candidatus Brocadiaceae bacterium
GGAGAGCGTGTAGGCCCGGCCCTGCTTGATGGGGACCGCGGGCGATGTAAGATGGCCGACGGAACCCTTGTCAATCCGCTCCAGGGGGATCGCGGCGACGTGCTCACCGTCCACCGTCTGGGCCTGCCGCTCGATCCCGGGGGGCTTCTCCGGCCCCTGTCCAGTTGCCGTCAGCTTCAGCGTAAGGACGTTCTGCAAATCCCCCCAGTTAGTCGGTATCTGCTCTCCGAACGACAGCTCGAAACTGGCATTCGGCAACAGGTTCCTTCCCATCGCTTGTCTCCATTTAGAACGGCAATTCGTGTTACCAGCCCATGGCGTAGGCGGGGTCGAGGCGCGGTGAGGCGGCTGCGGTCAGGACGCCCGTGTCCGGGTCGATCGAGGCAGCCAGAGTGTTGCCGCCGGCCCAGTCCGCCTCTGCGTGCAAGATGTGTCCGCGCGTGGAGAGCTCGTCCCGCACGTCCTCGGCGATGCGGCCCTCAACGTGCAGCGAGCCGGGCTCGGCGGTGCGGGGGTAGAACGAAGAGATGCAGTGCCGCGTCCAGAAGGTCGGCGCTTCGACGGCCTCTTGAAGCGACATTCCGAACTCGACAACGTTCAGCAGGAACTGGAGCGCCCACTGGTCCTGGCAATCGCCGCCCGGGCTTCCGAAGGCCATCCACGGCCGCCCGTCGCGCAGCGCCAGGGACGGCGTGAGCGTCGTGCGGGGGCGCTTGCCGGGCTGGAGCGCGTTCGGATGGCCCGGCATGAGCGAGAACATCTGCCCTCGCGTGCCCAGCGGAAAGCCCAGCCCCGGCACTACGGGAGAGGTTGAGAGCCAGCCGCCGCTGGGCGTGGCCGAGACCATGTTTCCTTCCCCGTCGATCACTTCCAGCTTGGTGGTGTCGCCGGCGCCGGGTGCGAAAGCGCCCTCCACGTCGGCAAGTTCCGTCGCGACCAGCGGCTCATGGCCTTCCGGGCGCTGCTCGTGCGAGGCCTGCCCGGGGTCCACGAGGCCCCGGCGCTCGGCGGCGTACTCCTTCGACAGGAGGCGCTCCAGCGGCACGTCGACGAACTCCGGGTCGCCGTAGTAGAAATCGCGGTCGGCGAAGGCCAGCTTCATGCACTCAACGACCGTGTGCACGTAGTCCGCCGAATTATGCCCCATCTCCGCGAGGTCGTAGCCCTCCAGCAGGCCGAGCATCTGGAGCAGCACCGGACCCTGGCTCCAGGGGGGGCACTTGAACACATCGATGCCCCGGTAGCCGACCTGCGCGGGCGTTTCCACACGCGCGCTGTAGGCGGCCATGTCGCCCTTGTCGAGCAGGCCCGTGTGCGGCTCCTCGGAGGAGTCGAGCACGGGGGTGTTGCGACAGAACTCGGCGATGCGATCGGCGATCTCGCCCCTGTAGAAGCAATCGCGCGCCGCGCTCAGGCCCTGCTCGCGGTCGCGGCAGCCGAGGTCGGCGTCTGCGAGTTGCTTGAATGTCGCCGCCCAATCGGGCTGCTTCCACACCGTGCCGAGCCCGGGCGCTGCTCCGCCGGGAAGGAACTTCTCCGCCGACGAAGGCCACTGTGCAAGGAACCGGTCCGCCGAGCTGCCGATCGCGGCGTGGAGGCTCTTGTAGATCGGGAAGCCGCCTTCGGCGAGTTCCAGCGCCGGCGCCAGCACCTGGTGCAGCCGCATCGTTCCGAACCGCCGGAGCAGCAGAATCCAGGTCGCCACCGCAGGCGGCACCACCGCCGGGAGCAGCCCGTCGCCGGGGATGACAGCGAGGCCGAGGTTGCGGAAATGCTCGATCGTGGCCGCCTGCGGCGCGTTTCCGTGGCCGCTGACGGCGTGCACGGTACCCGTCCCAGCCTCGTAGAGGAGCACCGGCGCCTCACCGGCGATGCCGTTCTGATGCGGCTTCAGCACCCCGAGTGCGAAGCCCGTGGCCGCCGCCGCGTCCATGGCGTTGCCGCCGGCCTGAAGGATGCGCAGCCCGACCTCTGCGGCCAGGTAGTGTCCGGCGCTCACGACGCCGCGCGTGGTCAGAATGTTGGGGCGTCCCCCGTGGGACCCGGTGCTCGTGTCCGCCGGCTGGTACATGCTCTGCTCGCTCTCCATTCTCGCAGGTCGGATATCTGTGCCCGTAGGCTATCGGCCCCAGGCCGAACCGTCAAGCCCGCTCGGCCCTTGCCGCCCGACGGATGCGTTCGAGGGTGCGACTCATGTGGCGCTGCTGGAGGTATTTCCACATGCGAAGTTCCTTGCCGAGCAGGTACTGCATGTGGAAACGCAGCAGTCGGCCGGCGGCGACGATGTGCTTGGGCGGGATGGAGCCGGCGTCGGCTCGTCTGGTCGGATGCGCGGCCAGGTCCGCCAGGAGCGCCAGTCGGCGGGTGCTGACGGGCAGCAGCGGGGTAGCGGGCCCCGCCGGAATCCCCCGGACGCAGCGCCGGCACAGGGGCCCTCCATGGGAGGGACTGAAGGAGGCGAGCCTCCCTTCGCCTCTCGCACCCCGGCCCATCTCGCCCGCCCGGCCCCCTTCGCGCAGCCTGCCCTGACACGAGGCGCACTCGTCGAACGCGGGACACGTTCCATGTTCCTTGAGCGCGGCCAGTTCCAGAAGCAGCACGCCCAGGCCCAGGCGCTCGCCCGCTGCGAAACCCCGCAGCGATTCCACCAGCGTGCCGTAGAGGCCGGGACAGGGATCGGCCTCGGACGTGAAGTTCAGCGCAAGCTCCGCGGCGTAGTAACCGCACAACATGCGCTCCAGCGCCCCGCGCATGGGGTGAAAGCTCTCGAGCATGGAGCGAGCGGTAAGATTCTGCAGGGAACCGGACCGTGGCGTGGTGTAGATGATGTCGTAGCGCGCCAGCAGGTCAAAGCCGCAGCGGATGCCCCTTCGCGGCGCGCGCGTAGCGCCCTTTGCCATGAAGGACATCCGGCCGGCGTCCGGTGTGAGGAAGGTGGCTATCTGGCTCGTGTTGCTAAAGTCGAGCCGTCGAAGGCAGACGCCCTCGGTGTGGTGATACCTAGGCACAATCAAATCATTTTCGATTTGTGATTTGCGATTTTCGATTTCAAAGCCGTTCAATCGGCAATCGGCAATCAAAAAATCGGCTATCCACTCGGGTCTAGTCCGTGCCTGAATACCTGACAGGTGGGGCGCAGCGGCGGGGAGGGCTACTGGCCCCCATTTCCCCCGGCCCCCTCGATCTTCTGAAGCAGCACGCGGCGCACGCGCTGACTGTCGCCCTCCAGCACGCGAATCAGCACCCCGTTGAAGCGCGTTTCCTCCCCGGCCTTCGGGACGCTGGCGAAGCGCGACATCACAAGGCCACCCACCGTGTCGTAGTCCTCGTCCTCGGGCAGGTCGGTGTCGAGGAGCTCGTTAACCTCGTCCACGTGCACGCGGCCGTCCACGTCGATGGTGCCGGTGTCCAGAACACGCACGCGGCTCTCGTGGTCCTCGCGGTCGAACTCGTCCTCGATCTCGCCGACTATCTCCTCCAGGATGTCCTCGATGGTCACCAGGCCGGTCACGCCGCCGTACTCGTCCAGCACCATGGCGATCTGCGCGTGCTTCTGCTTGAACTCCCGCAGCAGGCTGACGACCCTCTTCGTCTCGGGCACGAAGAACGGTTCCCTCATGAACTCCCTCAGCCCGGCCCCCGCGGCCACATCCTCGCCGGTGGCGCACAGAAGGTCCTTCACGTGCACGACGCCCACCACGTGGTCGTGCGTGCCCTCGTAAAGCGGGATGCGGCTGTGCAGGAAGCCGCGGATGGCCTCAAGCGCGCCGCCGAGCGCGGTGCCGCAATCGATCCACTCTATCTCCGTGCGCGGCGTCATGATCTCGCTGACCTCCACGTCCCGGAACTCCAGCACGCCCTCTATCATCTGCATCTCGTCCTTCTGGAGGGCGCCCTCGCTGGCGGCGTCTTCTATGGCAACGCGGATTTCCTCCTCGGCGGCCTCCAGCACCTCTTCGGGCAACGCCCCGGGTTCACGCTCGAAAAGCCTGTCCCACAGCCCGTGCAGCGGCCTCACGGCCAGGGCGGGAAGCTGCAGCGGCGGCAGGAGTATGAACAGTGCCACCGCTGACCATCGTCGGCCCACGTACCGGCCAGCCAGTTCGGCCACCACGAGGGCGGCCGCGCCGGCCGCGGCGGAGGCGATGGGCGCGCCGGCATCGGCCAGGCCGTTGTGCAGCAGCATCGCCAGCAGGGCGGCGGCGGCGATGACACGGCCCAGCACGCACGATACCGAGGCAGGTCCGGGGCGCGCCATCCATCGCAGGTAGCGGTCCCGCACGGCAGGGCGCTCGAGAAAATCTTCCATCTTCGCGCGCGATGCGAACGTGAGGGCACGCTCCCCCATTGCCAGCACGAGCACGGCCAGCCAAAGCGCCGCCACCAGAATGCCGGATAACAAGACCTATTCCTCCAAAAACACTCAGGATTCCAGAACGCGTCCCGCGCCGGCGAGCAGCTCCAGCGCTCGCTTGTGCATGGCCCTGCGGGCAGGGGCCTGGCTATCGTCGTAACCCATCAGGTGCAGCGTGCCGTGCACGGCGTAGAGCAGCAGTTCGTCCTGGGCGCTGTGCGTCCGCTCGGCCGCCTGGCGCACGGCCTCCTGGGCATTGATGACCACCTCGCCCTCGATGTAGTCTGCGTCATCCTCGTACGGAAAGGCGATCACGTCCGTGGTGTCACGGCGGCCCAGGAACCGCTCGTTCAGCCCGGTCATCTCCTCGTCGTCGACCACCACCACGCTCAGTTCCGCGCCGGCGGCTGCCTCGGCCAGAAGCCCCTCGAGCACGGTCTTCAGGGCGACCCCGTCCACCGGCAGGCAGCTCTGCCGATCAGTCACTGCTATCCGATGCTTCTTCACTCTGCTCCTGCTTCCCGGCGTCTTCCGCCGCCGGCGGGGCCGCGTCTTCGGGCGCGGTCGCTTCTTCGGGCGCCGCCGCTTCCGCTTGCTCCTCCTGGCCAGGGTAGGGGATGCGGCTGTGGTAGACGGCGCTGAGGGCGCGCGTGAGGGTCTGCTCGATGCGTGCCAGATCGGTAATGGACAGGCCGGACTCGTCGAGCTGGCCGTCATGCAGCCGGTCGAGGATGATCTTGTGAACGAGGCCGCCCAGCTTGGGCGGGGACGGGGAGGAAAGCGAGCGCGCAGTGCCCTCCGCGGCATCGGCGAACATTACGCACGCCGCCTCCTTGCTGCCGGGCTTGGGCAGGCGGTAGCGGTATGTGGCCTCCTCCGGCACGTCCTCCTCGCTGCCCCGCTCCTTCGCCCTGTCCCAGAAATATTTGATCATGGTCGAGCCGTGCGACTGCAGGATGACATCGCACACCTCGTGCGGCACGCCGTACTGCTCGGCCAGGTCGGCGCCGTCCCGGGGATGGGTGGTGATTATGAGGCTGCTCATGGTGGGGTTGAGTTCGTCGTGCGGGTTGGCGGCCTTGTCGGGGAGGTTTTCCACGAAGTATTCGGGCTTCTTCAGCTTTCCGACGTCGTGGAAGTATGCGCTCACCCGCGCCAGCAGGGGGTTGGCGCCGGCGACCTCTGCAGCGTCGGCGGCCAGCGTGCCAACTACCATGCTGTGATGGTATGTGCCGGGCGCCTCCACCAGCAGGCGCTGCAGGAGCGGCTGGTTCGGGTCGCTCCACTCCAGCAGCCGAATGTCGGTCGTGACGCCGAAGAGCTGCTCGATGGCCGGCAGCAGGCCGCTGACCAGGAACCCGCTCATCACCCCGTTGCCCAGGGCGCAGAGGCTCGGCAGGAACAGTTCCGACTCCCACAGTCTGCCGCCATGCAGCACCTCGGTCTCGGCGCTCAGCAGGCCCAGGCCCCACGTTGCAGCCCACAGCACGCACCCGATCAGCGCACCCGCGCGGATCAAGGTGCTCCTCGTGCGAACCCGGCCTGTCAGGAAGGCCGTGAACATCGCCCCCAAAAGCAGCACACCGAACGTCCCGCCCGCCATCCCCTGCACCACGCCCACAAGCAGCCCGTAAAGCGCCGCCATCTCGAAGCCGAAACGCTGATCGTAGACCAGGCACAACACCATGATCAACATCGGCAGGGGCACGAGCAGCGGCGGGACGTCGAGCACGTAGAAAAGCCGCGTAAGCGCCAGCAGGGCCAGCGTAACGAGCCCGAAGGCCATGGTCTGCGTCCTGTTCTTGACCAACTCCGTGCGGTAGCGCGCGATGTAGGCCCCGCCTGCGCCGGCCAGCGCCAGAAGCACGATGGCAAGCCCGATGCGGTGCTGACCGGTAACAAGCCTCCCGGCCGGGCTGCGCCGGAATCCCTTGCGCTCCCGTGCGAGCTGCACCAGATGCAGGTCCGTTGCCTTCGTGCCGGCCGCCAGAATAAGGGTGTGCTGGGGCACGGTTCTCTTCACCGGCTTGACCTGCTCGGCGGCCAGGTCGCCGTCACGGCGCGTCTGTTCGACGTCCACCACTGCGCTCGGCTCAAGCACGTGGGCGAGCAGTTGGCAGACCGCACGCTGCTGCGCATCCGCGAGGCCGTCCAGCGCCTCGCCGAAGAGGCGCCGGAATGCCTGCGATTCCACGCTGAGGAAGACCCGATCGCCCTGCCCGAACTCGCGAGGGGTGGTCTTCGTGTGGAGGACGATACTCTGGGGGTCGGAGGGCGCGTTCTTCTCCCAGTCATCCAGGCCCACCAGCAGGGGCTCGCCGAGCGCCCGCAAGACCTTTGAGAATGCCGCGCGACGGTCCTTCAGGATCGGCAGCCCCACGTCCTTCGCCATCTCGCGCTGGCGCTCGTCCGGCATGGCGTCCAGCAGGGGCTGGTCATCGCCGGCTACGATGCTGGTCAGCAAGAGGCTGCGGGATGTCTCGAACTGTTCCCGCGTCTCCTTGAGGGTGAGCGTCGAGCGCTCGCGCGCGAGCTGTCGCGCCTGCTGAGTCGCATCCTGATCCGTAACTGTGAAGTCCACCCGCGCCCGGAAGTCGCGAGGGGCTGGCTGCCCGCGCTTCACGGGCAGCGGCGATTCGCCGGCGATCAGGACCAGATAGGCGCCCGCCAGCAGGACTGCCAGCAGCAGGAGCCTTCCCAGGTTCTCACGCCAGGCCGGAACGGACGCCGGCGGCTTACGAGCGCCCGTGCGGTTGCGTCCCTTCTTGCCGTTACGCATCGCCCGTCCTTTCCGTCGGCGGTTCGACCTGTCCGGCGGATTCCTTCTGATAGGCGTTCACGATGTCGCGCACGAGCCGGTGACGCACGATGTCCTGAATCGCAAGCCTCACGAATCGGATGCCACAGATCTCTCCCAGCCGGCCCTGCACGTCCACCAGGCCGCTCTGCTTCTCCGGCGGGAGGTCCACCTGGGTGATGTCCCCTGTCACGACGAGCTTCGCCGTCACGCCCAGGCGGGTCAGGAACGTCTTCATCTGGTCGATGGTGCAGTTCTGGGCCTCGTCGAGGATGATGAACGCCCGGTCGAGCGTGCGGCCCCTCACAAATGCCAGGGGCAGGATCTCGATCACGTCGTTCTCCAGGCACTTGCGCACCTGGGCGGGATCCATAAGGTCGTGCAGCGCGTCGTAGAGCGGGCGCAGATAGGGGTTGACCTTCGCGCGGATATCGCCGGGAAGGAAGCCCAGGTGCTCGCCCACCTCCACGGCCGGGCGGCACAGCACGATGCGCCGCAGCTCGCCCAACCGCAGGTAATGCAGGGCGACCGCCACGGCCAGGTAGGTCTTGCCGGTGCCCGCCGGCCCGGTGCAGAAGACGATGTCGTTGTCGACAATGGCCCGGATGTATTCGGCCTGCCCCTGCGTCTTCGGTCGGGCGATCCGCCCGGACAGGAAAGCCTCCAGATGATCCGGCCCTTCCTCGCCGACGGCCCCGGCGGTGCAACCGCCTGTGAGCAAGAGGCCGCGGGCGGCCCCGACCCCGAAGCCTTGCTTCTGGTCCCGGATCAGTTCGTCCACTGTCTCCGCGTCCAGCGGCTCATCGCCGTCGATCCGTTCCTGCATGGCCCTCAGCACCCTCTCGCAACCCTCCACCGGCTCGTCCGGCCCCTCGATGCTCAGGTGCCGGCCGCGCGCCACCATGCGCACCTCGAACGCCGCGCGCACCTGCCGCAGGAAGCTGTCCCGGGGCCCGAGCACACGGATCACGGCTTCCTCGCTGTCGAAGGTGAGGAGCCTGTGCGTCAGCTTCGGCGCGGCGCGCTCCACCTCTGGGCAGCTCCCTTCCATGTCAACCCATAACCGAGAAGAAAAGGTAGCTCAGAGGCGCTGCGAGCAGAAGGCCGTCGATCATGTCCAGGACGCCTCCCTGATCCCATAGCAGACGCCCCGAGTCCTTGACAGCGGCCTGACGCTTGAGCGCGGATTCCGCCAGGTCCCCCAGGATGGTCGCCGGGGCCATCAGCAGGCCGTAAAGCACGGCCGACGCGATGCTCAGGCCGCTCGCTCCGATGGCAGCGAGACCGACCGAGACGGCCGTCGCCAGGGCCATCCCGCCGAGGGCGCCCGCGACGGTCTTGTTAGGGCTGACGCGGGGCGACAGGCGCGGCCCGCCTATGAGCCTTCCGCAGAAGAACCCTCCCGTGTCGGTCGCTTTGCACACTGCCACCGTAGTAATGACGCTCATAGGGCCCAGCAGCGCGGGGCCCCCCAGCGCGCTGCCTTCGCGCAGGGCCATGATGAAGGCGAGTGGCATGGCCACGTAGACCAGGCCCAGCGCGCTCGCTCCGGCAGCCTGGATGGTGCCATCGATGCGGCCCGCAGCCGCCCGCCCGGCCAGCACGCCCAGCCCCGTGATGCCTATGAGGGCCGCCGCCGTCATGCCGGGACCACGCAGCCAGGGCGGACATTCGGCCTCGCCGCCGAAAGCCCAGCCCGCCCACATGCCGAGGAACAGGGCAACGCCTGCCACTACGAGCAGCAGGCGTGATACCTCGATCCCCAGCCTGCGGGCCATGCGGCAGTATTCCCACATGCCGCCGGCGACCATCAGCGCACCGAGGCCCGCGAGGCCGAAACCGTGCGGCCAGTGGTAATCCAGCCACAGGATACCGGCAAGGACTGCAAGGCAGGACCCGCTCAGCAGAGCGCGCTTCAGCATGGCGACAGGGGCGCCGGACACCGTAGCGCCGGACACCGCGGTGCCCAGACCGGCGATGCCGCCCGGTGGAGGCCGGCCGTCTTCCTGGCTGACGCTCGCTGATTCTTCCATTGCCGGGTCGCTTCCAGGAGGGATTCGCTCAGGCGGCCGGATCGCGGGCCGAGGGGCCTTCCGCCGGCGCAGGTTCCTTGACGCCGCCGAACCGACGCTGGCGTCCTGCGTACGAGCGCAGGGCCTCCAGCAACTCCCCGCGCCGGAAGTCCGGCCATAGCACGTCGGCTACGTAGAATTCCGCGTAGGATATCTGCCAGAGCATGAAATTGCTCACCCGCAGCTCGCCCGCGGTTCGGATTACCAGGTCGGGATCGGGGACCCCGGCCGTGTAGAGTTCCCGTGAGAGGGCCTGCTCATCTATGCTATCGGGCGACAGCCCTTCCAGCTGCGTCCTGCGGGCCAGCGCCTTGCAGGCGTCCACCAACTCGGCACGCCCCCCGTAGTTGAGGGCCAACTGAAGCGTCAGGCGCGAGCCGTCGCGCGTGGCCTCCTCGGTCCTGGCGAGTTCTTCCTGCACCCCCGCCGGCAGTTCCTGCGTGCGCCCGATACCCTTGAGCCGGATGCCCTTTTCGACCAGTTCGCTGCGCTGCTCCTTGAGGAAGCGCCGCAGTTCGCGCATCAGGAAGGCCACTTCCGCCTGCGGGCGCGCCCAGTTCTCTGTGCTGAAGGCATAGAGCGTAAGGTATGGGATGCCCCACTCGGCGCAGCACTCGGAGATTACGCGGGCGCTCTCGGCGCCGACCTTGTGGCCCTCGATGCGCGGCAGGCCACGCCGGCGCGCCCACCGGCCGTTGCCGTCCATCACGATTGCAACGTGCCGGGGCAGGTTCTCGGGCACTTCCTGTGGCTCATCACCCATTGCCGGTGCGCCCCGCGATCTGTCGCCGCTCCCAACCGACCGAGGCCATCTCCACGGGCACTCCGGCGGTGCGTTCCAATGCCCTTATGAACTCGCCCGCGGCGCGCGGCAGTTGATCGATGGTCTTGGCCCCGGAGAGATCCGTTTGCCATCCCTCGAATTCCTCGTAGACCGGCTCGGCCTGCGCCAAGTCCTCGCCGTCCGACGGCAGGCTGCTAACCTGCCGGCCGTTCACCCGGTAAGCCACGCAGATCTTGAGCTTCTCAAAAGCGCTGAGCACGCCCATGCCGATCAGCGCGATCCCGCCCGCGCCGTTGACGGCGACGGCGTGACGCAGCGCCACCCCGTCGAGCCACCCGCAGCGCCTGGGCCGGCCCGTCGTGGAACCGTACTCGCGG
>CAZXDF010000257.1:0-4148 GCA_964639345.1 uncultured candidatus Brocadiaceae bacterium
TACAATTTCCTCAGAACGTCTCTCGAGCAGCTATCATACACTCTCCCGCTCGTGGAGCCTATCGGTAACTGGGAAATCCGGGATCGGTCTCTTATGAACTTCAGAGGCGTAGCTACGTCCGGGTTGCCCCACGGGAGGCCATAGACATCCTTTGACTGGATTTCTCTTCTTATCGCTCCCAGGATACGCGGCAGCAACCGCTTTCTTTCTTTCCATTTCCTGAACATGTTCAAATGCATCTTGGTATCAATATCCGGCATGTCTTCTTGTCCTTTCTGTCGCCCCCCTTGCGTGAAGACAGACCTGCAAATGACGATCAGATTTGCTGCAGGACACTTCTTGTCGGTGCCCTGGGCACGAGAGGCCCGCTTGCGCCTCATGACGCTTCATTCCGGCGCGGCGACGCGCGATCACGTCGCGCCGCCGCACTGCTCTGACACGAGCACTTCCTCGTAGCCCGCGCGCGGGAAGACTTCCAGCTTGCCGCCGCGCGTCGCGTTGTAGACCATTACCCCGCGCGGGCGCAGGTAATCCCGGCCGGCTTGAAGGGACTGGATCATGCGATGCACCTTCGGATCGTGCCACCGCTTCCCGGGACCGAAGTAGTCGGGATGGAAATGGTTCACGTCCGCCTCGCGCGACAGTATCTCGTTGCCGTCCATGTAGTCCGGCACGTTGTAGCTCATGTCCATGCCGATGAAGTAGATCGGGTTGCAGCCGAGGTAGTGCGCAAGCTGGAGGCTCAGGAACGAAACCGTCCCGCCCCAGTAGGCCCGCTGGGAGCAGTCCCCGGAGAACTGCGGGAACGGCTCGTAGGCGCGCACGAAATGAAGCCAGTAGGTCCTCTCGTCGGCCTCCAGGCAGTGGCGGAGGTCGTCGGGGAATATCTTGACCGGGCCGTGCAGCGCGTTGATCTCGGCGGCCCTGTCCTCGGCGACGTATGGGTCCTCTACCGTGTAGTACGTGGGGCGCCAGTCCGTGCGGTCGTAGAGGAGAAAGATCGCGTTGCACGCAAAGCTTATCTCCCCCTTGAGCAGTGAGAGGTCCATTTCATTCAGGCTGGGGCCGTTCCCGATCACCCAGCCCCGCCGGCCGCTGTGGATGTTGTGCAGCGCGCGCAGCCTCTCGCTGCTCGCGCGGCGCAGCTCTTCGAGCCGGCGCCGCTCCGCGCGCCTGCGCAGCGCAGCCGGCACGCCGACCACGCGGCGCATGAAGCTCCGACACGCCCGCAGCGGCAGTGCCGCAAACCCCGTCACGCTCCTTACCTCCATCCTATCCGCCGGTCGCCGCAGGGGCATTGCGCTCTCGCCAGCGCGCTTTCGCCTGCTCGAGTTCCTTGCTGCTGTACCATCTCCTGTGCGCGCGCGCATCGCATTCCGAGACTTCACTCCACGGCCGCGGATGCACGCCGCGCGGGTCGCCGGCGGTCCTCAAGTTGTCCACCTGGTCCCAGCGCCCGGCGTAGACATGTTCCAGGCAGCGGTAGCGTTTCGTGATGCCCGTGGCACGTCTGACCCGTTCATCGTTCATCTCGTTGCGCACGTGGCCCGACTCATCCGGCCCGCAGAGCGCATCGAGACGCCTGATCGTGCAGGAGCGATCGCGGAACGGGAAGTGGTGCACGACGATCGGCTCCGTCGGCTCAACAAGTTGCCTGTCACTGCTCACCTTGTGCAACCCTTCCCGGCCCGTCAGCCACCCGGCCCCCTTGTCCTGGCGCCTCAGCGGGTGGCTCCAATGATCCAGTTGGCAGTGGTGGAAGTCGGCGGCGTCGAACTCCTCGCACAGGGGCTGGAAATCCAGCGGGTGGAACCCGGGCACGTAGTGCGGCGCCTCCTTGGGGTAGTGGTTGAAGTAGCGCGCCCCGACAATGCGGAAACGGCGGTCGAGAGTGGCAAGGTAGTCCCTAAGCGTCATCTCGCCCGGCCCGTGCGGGAACTCGTCGGCGTCCATGTAAAGCCACCACACATGATTCCCATCAACCTCCTCTGTCACCCGCTGCACCGTGCGGTTCATCAGGCTGATGCGCAGCTTCTCATCGTATCCCTCGGTCTTGAACGACTCGGCCAGTATCGCGCCCGCCCTGAGCGCCGCCTCGACCGTGTCGTCCGGGCTGTCGTTGTCCACCACGTAGACGCGCTCGCACCCCTGGGCGAGGGCGTTCCTGACGAGGGCTTCGACCACGTCCCCCTCGTGCCATGTCCCGGCCACGGCGAAAAGCCGAAAGGCAGGCAGCGGATGCGGGTCCGAAGGGTTCTCCTCCGCGACGACCCACGGCGGTGGGGGAGCGGCCGCGGGCGCCCGTCGCAGGCCCAGGCCAAGGCCCAGCCTCCGCAGCACCCCGCCGGCCAATTGTCTGATGCTTCGCGTCACCATAATAAAGTGGGCACCGCCGCCATCGGCGCGGCCATCGGCCGCCCAGCCTTTCGGGCGCAGGCGCCCCCTGTGCCAGGGGGGCTAGCCCCCTCAGATCGGCTCCAGGTCGTCTGCGTCGATCTCTGCGGCGACGCCGCGGCCCAGAAGGTCCACGGAGATGACGAGGCGGCACTTCTTCCCGCGCCTGACGACAAGACCCTCCATGCCGGCCAGCGGGCCGAGCTTGACCCTCACCTTCTTCCCCGTCTGCATGTGCGGCCATGGGGAGACCGTAACGGGCTTCTCCACCATTGCGCGAATCGCCTCGACCTGCTCCCCGGGCACCGGGACCGGGCCGCCGCCGTCGCCGACGATGTGCACCACGCCCCGAACGCCGAGCGCGCAAGCGAAATCCTCCGGCGCCAGATGCGCGAACAGGTAGCCGGCAAACAGCGGCATCCGCACCCACTTGCGGCGGTCCTTCCAGCGGCTCAGCACGTCGTAGAGCGGCAGGAAGCTCTCCACTCCCTGCACCCGCAGCGAGCTGTCCACCGCCTTCTCGTGGCGGGAGCGGGTATAGATCGCATACCACTGCGCGCCGTTCTCAGCCATCGTGCTCCTCGCACACCAACGCCCTCTCACTTACAGAGGCTCATTCTCCGTAAGCTGAGGCGCGCAAATGCGTTACGCTTGTCTTCGGCCTGACCGGGGGCGGCAAGTCTACCCCCCTGCGGCAGCCCTTACGTGCGCCACGATGTCGTCCTGGGTCTGCTCGTCCAGGTATGGGTGCATGGGCAGCGCGACGATGTCCCGCGACACGGCTTCGGCCACCGGGAAGTCTCCCTCGCCGTGGCCCAGGTCTGCGAACGCCTCCTGCAAGTGCAGCGGCTTCGGATAGAAGACCGCCGTCGGCACGCCGGCCTCGCGCAGGCGCACCCGGACCCCGTCGCGATCCTCCATCCGTATGCAGTACTGTGCCCACGCCGACAGGTTGCCGGCCCTCACCGCGGGCGTCACGGCCAGCTCCGCCAGGGCCTCGCTGTAGCGCGCCGCGATCCTCTGTCGCTGCTCGATCTCCCATGCGAACTTCGGCAGCTTCGCCAGCAGCACGGCCGCCTGAATGGCGTCCAGCCGGGCGCACGTGCCGATGCGCACGCTGTCGTACCTGCTAGCCCCACTGCCGTGGACCCGCAGGGAACGCAGCACTTCCGCGATCTCGTCGGAGTCCACGAAGACCATGCCGCCATCGCCGTAGCAGCCCAGGGGCTTGGCCGGATAGAAGGACGCGCAGCCCACGTCCCCGAACGAGCAGGCCTTGCGGCCGTTCTGCTCCGCACCGAAGGCCTGAGCCGCGTCCTCGATCACCAGCAGGTTGTGGCGGCTCGCGATCTGCTCGATGCGCTCGTAGTCCGCGCACTGGCCGAAAAGGTCAACCGGCAGGATGGCCCGGGTGCGGGCGGTGACCTTCTCCTCGACAAGGGCCGGGTCGATGTTGTAGGTGTCCTCCTCGATGTCGACGAAGACAGGCACGGCGCCCACCAGCGCGATCACTTCGGCCGTGGCGATGAACGTGAACGGGGTCGTGATCACCTCGTCGCCCCGCCCGACGCCGTTGGCCATCAGCGCCAGCAGGAGCGCCTGCGTGCCGCTGCCCACCCCCACGGCGTGCCCGACGCCCGCCATCTCCGCCAGCCTGTTTTCGATCTCATCAACTGTTGGCCCGAGGATGTATCCCGAGGAATCCAGGACCTCGTGGATCTGCCGGTCGATGGCCTCCCTGTTCTCCCGGTATT
>CAZXDF010000258.1:0-31321 GCA_964639345.1 uncultured candidatus Brocadiaceae bacterium
ATGAGCCGCTGGATCTCATCGCGCCCGTAACCCTTCAGGGCGCCGGTTACGACGAAAGTCTTCCCGGCGATTGCCGGGCTGAACTCTTCGTCCGCCGGTGCCGAGGCCGAACTGAAGTTCACGTCCGCCGCCCGGAGCTTATCGAGCACCTCGCCCGTGGCATCCTTGCGGAAGAAAGCGACGATGCTCCGGGCAACGATGGGCCCCACTTCCGGCACGGTCTCCAGGGCGGCCTCATCGGCCCCCGACAGGGCATCCATCTCGCGGAAACGGCGTGCGAGCACCTCGGCCAGGTGCGCCCCCACGTTGGGAATCCCGAGCGCAAACAGCAACCGCTCCAGGCCCCGTTCCTTGCTCGCCGCGATGGCGGCGATCAGATTATCCGCCGACTTCTCCCCCATGCGCTCCAGCGCCGCTACATCGTCCGCCTTCAGTGAGTAGAGTTCCGCCACGTCCCTGACCAAGGCACCGTCCACGAGCTGCTCCACCAGCGCCTCGCCAAGCCCCTCGACGTCCATGGCGCCGCGCGACGCGAACCTCAATATCCGTTCCTTGCGGGGTGCAGGGCACGACGGACTGTCGCAGAAAGCAAGGACAGGTACGTATACCGGTCCTCCGCACTTGCTGTTGTCGCACTTGTCATCTTCGGGGGCCACGAAAGGCCGCTGCCGGTGCACCGCGTACAATTGGCACTTCTTGTTGAGACACTGCTTGTGTGCCGTCTTGCGGCCGGGTATTGCCACAGCGTCGCCGCACCTCTCGCATGTGTCCTCCTCGACAGGTACCCGGACTCTGGTAAGGTTCCTTTGCTCCTTGTGGTTCTCGCATTGTTCGTTCATGCATTGTTTCTTGTCGGACATCTCCCATCGTAACTGGCTTTCGCACAGTGGGCAGGCGTGCGGCTTCGGCAACGGTTGTTCGGAACCATCCCGCAGCGCCACTATTGGTTTCTCCACTTGCGGGATTATCTCGCCCGCCTTCTTTATCTCGACGTGGTCCCCGATGCGAACGTCCTTGTTCTCGATGTACGAGAAGTTGTGCAAACTCGCTCGGCCGACGGTCGTACCGGAAAGTTGCACCGGTCTGAGGATTGCGACGGGAGTCACCTGCCCCGTCGTTCCTACTTGAAGCTGTATCTCCTGCAGTACGGTGACAGCCCTGTCTTCGGAAAACTTGTAGGCAATCATGTAGCGCGGCGCTTTGCTCGTCGCGCCCAGGCGCTCGCGCTGCGCGCGGCTGTCTATCTTGATCACCAGGCCGTCCACGGGATAATCCGTCTCGGCCCCGCGCTGCTCCCAGCGCGAGCGGGACGCCAGCACCTCACCCAGACCGTCGCACTTCTCCACCTTCGGGTTGGTCGGAAAGCCCAGCGAGCCCAGCAACTCAAGCGTCTGCCAGTGCGAGTCCGGCCGCTCCAACCCCTCGGCGTAGCCTACCTCGTAGGCGAACAGGCTCAGGCCCCGGCCCGCCGTGATCCGAGAGTCAAGGAGCTTCAGCGACCCGGCCGTGGCGTTGCGGGGGTTGGCAAAGAGTTTCTGCCCCTCCTTCTCGCGCTCGGCGTTCACCTTCTCGAAGGAGGCAAAGGGCATGTAAACCTCGCCCCGCACCTCCAGCGCCGAGCCGCGCAGCGGCCAGCCGCCCAGTGAGAGCGGTGCGCCTGCGCCCCCGTCCCGCGCGCTCCGGTCGCGCAGCCTCAGAGGGACGTTGCGCACGGTGCGGGCGTTCTGCGTCACCTCGTCGCCCACGCGGCCGTCCCCGCGCGTCACGGCGCGCACGAGCACACCGCCTTCGTAGACCAGGCTGATGGCCACCCCGTCGACCTTCGGCTCCACGACGTAGCGCAGTCCCTCCGCTTGCTCCGCCTCCATGCCCAGTCCCTTCAGGACACGCTCGTGGAACTTGCGCACCTCTTCGGGGTTGTAGGTGTTGTCGATGCTGAGCATGGGGACGATGTGCTCGGCGGTGACGAAGGCTTCGAGCGGCTGGCCGCCCACGCGCTGGGTGGGGCTGTCAGGGGTGATCAGCTCGGGATGGGCGCGCTCCAGCTCGCGGAGCTCGTCCATGAGTGCGTCGAAGGCGCGGTCGGAGATCTCCGGCTCGGCCTCGACGTAGTAGAGGTAGTTGTGACGCTCGATCGTGCGGCGCAGTTCGGTGGCGCGGCGGGCGAGATCGAGCTTCTTGGTCATAGCCCCGCTACCCTAGATGACGAAGCCCAAAACCAGAATGACGAATGACCGAAGAAAGGTCGCGTGCAGGCGCGTTTTCGTCATTCGGGCTTCGTCATTCATTCGTCATTCGGGCTTCGTCATTCGCCATTGCGTCACTTCGATTCCTGTGCGGCCATGAGGAAGAACTCCGTCAGGTCGCGCCGGCACGACTGGCACAGCGCCCCATGTTTCAGCCTAGCACTCGTCAGCCCTTCCCAGTCCTCGGGCGCCAGCACGGCCCGGCGGAGGATGCAGATATTCGAGCAGTAAACCTTCCCGTTCGGGCCATCGATCGTGTCCTCCCGGTCGCCTCTGGGGACCCCGAACATGAAGCAGAGCTGGCGCATTACCTCGGTCTTGACGTTGCTGTAGGGCGCGCCCCAGATGTGCTCTATGCGGTGTGTGCTGATGACGGCCGCCGAGAGGTGGCGCGACCGGCCGACCACGTACGGCACTCCCGAGGGATCCTTCCCCGCCGATGAATCGTACATGTCCTCTTCCAGCATCAGCAGGTCGTAGTGCTCCCCGAGGAGCTTGTCATCGCGCCACGGCTCATTCGCCAGGTCGTGCAGCACGCGGTTGGAATCCACCTGCATGCGCTCCTCGTCCAGCGCGTCGTATACGTACCAGTCCACGCTCTGCCAGGGGACGAGGTTGTTGTTCTTGTCGCGCCACTGCGGCCCGCGGTATCGGCCCCAGTCCTGCACCCGCAAGGGCACCGAGCACCCGCCGAGCGCGAGCACCTGCTTGATGGCATCTGCCACGGCGGCCTTGTCCGGCCAGAAGCCCTTGTTGTCCAGGATATTGAGCGGCTTGAGCTTCTTCATCTGTACTCGACCAACTCCTCCAGCGCCTTGCGGGGCCGGGCCTCGGGCTGCTCCGCCGGATGCCCCAGCGGCGTCATGGCAATGGGTTCGAGCTCCTGCGGGATGTCCAGCAGCCTGCGGAGGGGTTCGGGCTTGAACGCGCCGATCCAGCACGTTCCGAGCCCCTCGGCGGCGGCGGCAAGGATCAGGTGGTCCATGGCGATGGTCACATCCACCTCGGCGTAGCACTTCCCGTCTCCACGCTTCCAGGCTTCCCCGGCGCGGGCGCACGCGCAGATGATCACCGGGGCCTCCGCGAACCAGCGCTGCCCGTATGCCTCAAGAAGCGCGGACCTGAGCACGGCATCGCGGATCACGTAGAGGCGCAGGGGCTGAAGGTTGCAGGCGCTCGGTGCGAGGCGAGCGGCCTCCAGCACGCGCCCGAGCTGCTCCTCGCTCACCGCGTCAGGCTTGTAGGCGCGCACGCTGCGCCGGTTCCTCAGGACCTCATAGAACTCCATGCCGCACACTCCTCTCCCCCTCCATTACCATTATCGAACGCCTGGACTCCACATGCAAGCCGCTGCGAAAGAGAAACCACCCGCACACATACTCACCGAAGCCCGCTCGGCCCCGGCTCCGATGCTCAGGCCTCGAAGCCCTTCTCAAAGCCCGTCTTGCTGGGCTCGAAGTCGAACGAGCGCACGAACTCCACGGCCTCCTCAGCGCCGTGC
The DNA here is from genome assembly GCA_964639345.1 of uncultured candidatus Brocadiaceae bacterium. Lineage (GTDB taxonomy): Bacteria > Planctomycetota > Brocadiia > SM23-32 > SM23-32 > CAZHPE01. The sequence goes on from CAZXDF010000258.1 coordinate 3,748, forward strand.
TTGCGGTCCATTGCGCTGTCTTCCCACTCCACCGAAAGCGGCCCGTCGTAGCCGATGTGGTTCAGGGCGCGAACGATCTCCTCGAAATCCACCTCGCCGCGCCCCGGGCTGCGGAAGTCCCAGCCCCGCCCGTGCGTGCCGAAGTTCAGGTAGCTCGACAGGATGCCGCTGCGCCCGTCCAGCGTCACCGCGCAGTCCTTCACGTGGACGTGGAAGATCCGGTCGGAGAACTCGTGGATGAACGCCGCCGGGCTGACGCCCTGCCACTGAAGGTGGCTGGGGTCGAAGTTGAAGCCGAACTCCTCGCGCCCGTCGAGGGCCTCGAGCGTCCTCTGCGCCGTGAGCAGGTCGAAGGCGATCTCGGATGGATGCACCTCGAGGGCGAACTTGACCCCGCACTCGCCGAAAACGTCCAGGATCGGGTTCCAGCGCTCCTTCAGCAGGTCGTAGCCCGCCTCGATCATCTCCTCGGGCACGGGCGGGAAGAGGTAGAGCAGGTGCCAGATCGAGCTGCCCGTGAAACCCGTGACCACGTCGACACCCAGGTTCCGGGCCGCCCGCGCCGCGTTCTTCATGCTCTCGATGGCCCACTCGCGGGCCGCCGCCGGGTTGCCAGCGACGCTCGATGGCGCGAAGGGGTAGTGGCGCTCGTCGATCTCGTCCAGCACGAGCTGCCCGGCCAGGTGGTTGCTGATGGCCCAGCACTTCAGCCCGTACTTGCTCAGCAGGCTCATCTTGTCCTCGCAGTAGGCCTTGTGCTGCGCCCCTTCGAAGACGTCGAAATGGTCGCCCCAGTTCGCCAGCTCCAGGCCGTCGTACCCCCAGTCGGCCGCCATCTTCGCCAGCTCGTCGAGCTGCATGTCGGCCCACTGGCCGGTGAATAACGTGACGGGTCTTGCCATGCTCACCTCCTAGTTCTGACACGTCAGAAAGCAGCTTGCGAGAGAAGATCGCGAAACCTGAACACTTTCCTTTGCGAAGCTTCGTCCTATGGATCACTCGATCGATAGGCTCGAGCCCGGAATGCCAAACCTTTCAAGCAAGCGTCTGGCATTACTTATGCACATAGCGGTGCTGTAATGCGCCTCTATCCACAGTCCATTTGTGACTCGCTTGGGCGCTCGAAAGCTGTCTCCGTACTTATGCTTGGGCTCCATATTGACCAGATTCCTCTTGTGTCCTATTGGAACGGGGCAGTCAGACTGGCTAAGCTTGCCTTTCTCGATAAGCCAATTCGCAGTTTTCACCAGAATCTCAAATGAATAGCGGACTTCAAAGGGTTGACCTGCAAGCTTCATTTTTGCGGGAGGCTCACCTGCTGGTGGAACGACAGGTCCGCCCTGGGGTTCCGCGGAACCGTCGCTCGTCCCAGGCGCGGAAACCATTTCTTCAACCCTTTGTTTTAGGACGTCCTGAATCTCCGCATCTTCAAATTGGTAACTTGGGTAGGTTTGGATGATCGCAGACTTAGCTAAGGGTAGAATTGCGCTTGCCATCTGGTCCGGGTCTTGCAGAAGAGACTAACAAATTTCATTGAGTATTTCGACTTTCTTGACGAGCGTTTCTACTCTTTCCACATTCTCTCTTGTGATCGTAATCAGCTTCCGAGCAATGTCGGCTGGTTTCTCATTCTCTAAGTCCGCTTTCCAGACAATCCTTTCCGCGAGTTTAGTCCCTTCCTCAAAGGACCGAATAAACATCCACACGGCCCCATTCGTCAAGACTCCATATTTGGTGCCCTCGCTGAACGAGTATTTTGCGAGCTGCCGCATAACCTCCGGTTGCTCAACATCAATGCTTAGTTTCTTGGCTTCTACGAATAGCTTCTTTTTCCCATCTTTGATCAAAGTGTAGTCCGGAACCCCATCCTCTGTGGAAAGGTTGGGTTGAACCTCTTCGGGATTCTCTGGATCCCATCCCAGACTCCTGAGAATGGGATTCACTACTTGGTCTCTTATGGCCATTTCATTCTGTTCGTAAAGAGAACGGAACTTCCTTATCCTCTCGAGGACGCGCGCAATCACTTGGCCCATGTCGTTCATCTCTTGGAGCTCCCTTAGAGCGGCTCAGGTCTACATTCCCAGGGCGTAAGCCACGTCCTCAAAGTAGGTCACATTGATAGTAACACGCTCAGACCCTCGGCACCTTGGCCCACGACCTTGTCTTACTGGAGCGGGTGACGGCCTCCAGCACGGCCTGGCACTTCACGCCGTCCTCGAAGCTCGGCGAGGGCTGCCGGTTCTCGGCGATGGCGTCGAGCATCTCCTTCATCTGGTTCACGAAGCACTCGCCGTAGCCGATGATGTGGCCGCCCGGCCACCAGTTCTCGAAGCCCGGCGTCTTCGCGTCCGTGGCCAGCACCTTGCGGAAGCCCTGTTTCCTGCCCTCGCCGTCCTTCCAGTAATCGAGGCAGTTCATGTCCTCGAAGTTCCAGCCGATCGAGCCCTTCGAGCCGTTGATCTCCCAGGCGTGGTAGTTCTTGCGGCCGCCGGCGAAGCGCGTGGCCTCGAACGTGCCGATCGCACCGCCCGCGAAACGCGCGCACCAGATGCAGGCGTCGTCGACCGTCACGCGGCCCCTTTTCCCGGCCGCCTTGCGGCCCTTCAGCGCCGCGCCGCCGGTCGGGGCTTCCAGGGGGCGTTCCTTGATGAAGGTCTCGAGCGTGCCGCTCACGCTCGCGATCTCCCCGACCAGGAAGCGCGCCATGTCGGTGATGTGGGCGCCTAGGTCGCCGAGCGCGCCGCTTCCGGCGAAGCGCTTCTGAAGCCGCCACACGAGCGGGAACTCCGGGTCCATGATCCAGTCCTGCAGGTAGACGGCGCGCATGTGGCGGATCTCGCCCAGCTCACCCGCCTCGATCATCTGCCTGGCCAGCTTCACGGCCGGCACCTGCCGGTAGGTGAAACCGCACATCGCCTTGACGCCCGCCTTCTTCGCCGCCGCCCACATCTTCCTGGCGCCCGCCAGGTCGTTTGCCAAGGGCTTGTCGCACAGGATGTCCTTGCCGGCCTCGGCCGCGGCGACGGCCTGCTGAACGTGGACGTTGTTCGTCGTGCTAATGTCGACCAGGTCGATGTCCTCGCGCCGGACCATTCCGCGCCAGTTGGTCGTCCACTCCTGCCAGCCGAACTGTTCGGCCAGGGCCTTGAGCGGCGCCTCACGGCGGGCCGCGACGCACCTCAGGACGGGCCGGCACTTCGGGTTCCAGATGGGCCCGCAGTTCGTGTAGCCGAAGCTGTGCGCCTTGCCCATGAACCCCGAGCCGATCATGCCGACATTGATCTCTCTCCTGGCCATCGCGCAGCATCCTCCACGTTAGCATCTCGGCTCTCGGCGCAGCCCTCGACGAAAGGCAGGCAGTATCCGTTTGTAGGCGAACCTTGGCGCGAAGTCAAGCGGAAGGCGCGCCTACGGCGGGAATGACGAATGACGAACCCCGAACGACGAAAGCCTGTTGGCTGCGGGCCTTTAGTTCGTCATTTGGTCATTCGATGTATTCGCGGCGGCGGCATTCATCCTTGAACTGCTGATACTTCGCCTCGTAGGCTCCGCACATGTCCGCCCGGGGGAGGACCTCGCGCTCGATGCGAACCATCCGCCGCGCCGCGCCGGTGAGCGTGCCTTCCTGCACCATGGACGCCGCCACGATCGCCGCCCCCATCGCGCCTCCCGTCACTGCGGGCCGAACGACGGTGCGCCCCAGCGTGTCGGCGCGGATCTGTAGCCACGCGTCGCTCTTCGAGCCGCCCCCGGCCGAGTAGATCCGGTCGCCCACCTCCGCCCCCAGCTCATCGAGCATCTCGAAGGCCAGCCGCTCCAGGCACGCCACCCCCTCCAGGCATCCGGTGAAAAACGCCGCCGTGCCCGACGCCCGCCCGAGCATGAATGCCGTCGCGTGCTCGCAGCGGAACGGATAGCGCTCCCCGCGGCCGACCAGTGGATAGATGACCAGGCCGGTGGGGCTGACCGATAGCGCGTCGGCGCTGAGCGCCTCGACCTCCTCCTCGCTGAACTGCCTGGAGAGGCACTCGGCTCCCGTGTTGCTCGCCCCGCCGGGAAGCCACCAACCCTCGGGGTGCCTGTGGCAGTAGAGGCGGCCCTGCGGGTCGACGATGAGGCGCTCGGTCACGCCCTTGATCACGAGGGTCGTGCCGATCGTGGTGTTGAACTCGCCGGGGGCGACGGCGCCGCTCGATATCTGCGAGGCGCACCCGTCCGTCAGCCCCGCAGCCACCGGTATTCCGGGGGGTAAACCCAGCTCCGATGCCCTGTCCGTGCGCAGGCCACCCACCTGCTGACCCGTCATCTGTACCATCGGGAAACGCCCCATGCGCAGCCTCAGGACGCCCTGGATGTAGTCCGGCCAGCGGCCCTCCAGCAGGTCGTAACCGAACTTCAAGGCGTTGGTCTGGTCCGTGCGGCCCCAGCGCCCCGTCAGCCACCCGATCACGTAGTCCGTCGGGGAGATCAGCCACCGGGCGCGGGTGAACAGGCCCTTTTGGTGCCTCTTGAGCCACAGGATTTTCGGCAGGCCGAACGAGGCCCCGAACCGGTAACCAAGCACGTCGGCCACGGCGCCTCCGGCCTTCTGGACGGCGGTGGCCTCGTCGGAGCTGCGCGAGTCGTTGTACATGATGGCCCGCCCGAGCGGCTCGCCCTCGGCGCTGACCGGGCACAGGGTGCCGCTGGTGCTGGTGACGCTGAGGGCGGCGAGGTCCGAGACGTCATGACCGGCGGCGGTCAGCTCCTGCACGGCCCCGCGCAACGCCGCGCTCAGCGCGCCGATCCAATGCGCCGGGTCCTGCTCGAACCAGCCGTCGGGAAGGCCCGGCGCGGCGGCCTCATCGAAGCCCCTTTCGCCCCGGCCGAGCACCTCGCCCGTCCCGCTCACCAGCAGGCACCGCGCACCTTGAGTTCCCACGTCCAAGCCACAAAAGATCATCGTGCCTCCCCAGTCTGTCACCATGTCACGGACATACGTTTCATTTACCTCAGGCCACCGGCGCTCCGCCAGGGCATCGGGCCGGGGCTGAGGGTTGCGACGAGCGATTGAAGCCTGGCGTCCGGGCCCACCACGACGGCCCAGGCCCCGCCTTCCAGGCGGGCCGCACCGGGCCGCCCCGGGCCCGCCGCCAGCGCGGCCGGCCGCACGACGGGCGGCAGCTTCTCCGGGTCCAGATCGTCCGTTACGAGCCAGATAAGGTTCGGCGCCCGTTCGGCTTCGGCGACCTCCAGGGCCGCCCGAGTATAGCCGATGGGCACTCGTGTGCCGGTGAGTTCATGAAGGAGCGACTGGAACTTGCTGGCTCGCGCCCCGGCGGTCTTCTCGCCCAGGGCGACGATGCTCCACCGGACCACTCCCTCCTCCAGCAGCGGCACGCCACGCCAGAACGCGTTGGGCCAGGCTCGACGCATCCCCGGCAGGCCATCCAACTCCTGCCATGCCTCCTGGACGACCTTGCGCGCGGCCGCAAATGCCTCCAGGGGCGCGAGACCGCCGGTCCCATCCGGCCAGGCCCGCAGCACCTGTCGGAACGGTACGTGACGGGTCTGCATGCGGATGGTCAGGTCTGCTCTATCCGCGTTCACGACCGCCTGCAGCGCGAGCAGGGCCGCCGCACGGCGGACCTGCGGCCCATGGCCCTGAGGCCCCTGCAGCGACAGGGAGGCGGCCTGCGCAGCGCGGTCCATCGCCAGGGCGAGCAGGGCCGCTTCCTCGCGCGCATCGCGGAGCACGTGCCAGATTGCGAACTGCCGATCCGCCTCCTTTCGCGGCCGCGCCGCTCGAACCGCCACGCCGGCCAGGCCCTGCCACGCCGCCGCCCACACCGCGCTTCTCACCTTCACGGCTGCCCCGCGCCAGTCCGCTCCCTGCAGGTCGAGCCACAGCCAGACCGCATCGTCCGCCCTCAGGCGACCGGCCTTGATGAGCCCTTCGGCCTCGCCCAGTTCGCAGCCCCCGTCCACCAGCACGATCACAGGCCCGCCGCGCGGGCGTGGCCCTTCGCCCGAGGCGGCACCGGGCAGGTCGCTCAACTCTTGCAGCGCGAGCGCCGGCGTATAGCCCAGGGGGCGAAGGCGCTCGGCGGCCTTCAGATCGTCGGAGCCCGACCACAGGAGCCAGGCCGGCCCCGCGGCCATCAGCGGCTCGCACAACGCCTCCGGCGAGACGCCCGACCGCTCCGCCGCCGCCGTGCCCGCTCCCGGGGCGTAGAAGCCCGCCATGACCATCCCTCCGGCCCGCGCATGCCGGATGAGCGACGGCGCCCGGATGGGCCTGTCGCCGGCGGGCATGCTGAGGACAGAAGCCGTATATGAGGCGAGCTTCGAGACCTCACCCGCCGAGATAGGGCCGGATGCCGAACCCTCGTCCACATACCAAAGCGCGAATCCCTCCCGCGGCCGCACGCGCCGTGAAGATACGTTGACTTGGATGGGCACTTCCACCGATTCACCATCCGCTTCCACAAACAGACGTGCCGCGTGCGTGCCGGGTGCAAGCGGCCCGGCATCCAGCGTAAGCGCCAGCCACTGCACCTCGCCGGCCTTCGCGCGCCGTTGCGTCAACGGCCGCATGATATCGGCCCCCCCGGGACCCGGCTCCACCGACCAAAGGAAGGCCGCGGCAGGATGGAGCGGCTCGACCCCGCCCCCGGCGCCCCGCGTGTCGGCTACCACGCTGGCCCCGAACCCACCGATCGCCTTCCGGGCCTCAAAGCCGAAGAAGAGCGTCTCCTTCTCGCCGGCCATGAGATCAATGGTGACGCGCTCGGGCAAGCCCGCCTCGCCTCCGGCCCCAAAGAGCCGGAGCGCAAAGGAGCGCCCCGCTCCGGGCACATCGGGGGAGTTGGAGGGCGTCCGCCATCGTTCGACGCCGGCCGGCGGCAGGCTGCGGACCGGCAGCGGCGCCGCGCTGGTCGGAGGCGTCACGGGCACCGTGTAGCTGCCCACCCCCGCGCCCGAGCTGTAGACCTCGTGCAGCAGCCAGGCCGGTTGGACCTGTCCCTCTCCGCCCGGCAAGTCGATGCGGCCCGACGCCGGGCGGTACGGGTCGATGCGCGGGAAGATCAGCGTGTCGCACGGCTCAAGTTCCCTGCCGTCCGCGGCATAGGCCCTGGTCACAACCGACACATTGCTCAGCGGCTCCGCGAGCGCCATGAGATTCACGCGAGCTGTGCGGCCGCCGCCCCCGAACGAAGTGTCGGCGGCGAAGGCTTCGCCCAACCCGCTCACAGCGGCCAGCCCCTCGAGGGGGACCACCAGCATCTCCGTGCGCAGCGCATGATGAGGGGGAACGCTACGGTATCGCCAGCCGATCAGCACGCGGCCGTCGGGGTCTTTGCGGACCCAGGGGCTGTGCGCTGCGTCGTCGAGAAAGACGAAGCCCAGGCCCTTCAGGCCGGCGGGGTCCGTGACGGCCATCCAGCGTAGCGGCCCGTCAGACGCACGGACGGGATTGAGTTCCCGCAGCGCCCTGCCCGACGTCATCGTCTCGGCGCCCCTGCCGCGATCCAGGCAGTAGTACTCTCGCCCGCTGGGCCGCGCGCCACACGCAGTCGCACCGCCGGCGGGAAGCACCAGGCTGGACACGGCCGGGGCCTGCGCCCCGGAAAGGGCGTGGGGTCCCTCGTTCTTGAAGACCCATTCCACGCGCAAGAACGGTGCGCCCCGGCGAAACGTGATGCGTTTGCTGACACCCAGTTCGCCATCGCCCCCGGTGCACCTAAGGACGATTCGAGCGCCGGTGGCGCCATTGTCCGGGCCACGCAAAGCGGTTGCAGCGCCGGTGGCGCCATTGTCCGAGCCACGCAAAGCGGTTGCGCCTCCTGTGCCGCGCAGGGAGGTTGAACCTCCGGTCTCTTCCCATTCGGCTGTATAGGCGCGGTCGGCCGTGCGCTGCTCCTGGAGCAGGCCGCTCCAGCGCTCCGGCATCCACGCGGTCAGGTCGATCCTGTCGGGCCGGCCGAAGCGCAGGGCGCTGATGGTCGCGCCGTGGTCGGGACGCAGTGTGATTTCGTACGCACCAGGTTGCACCTGGTCCCCGCTGCTGATCCGCAGGGGCCCAGCCCCGTTTGTCTGTGCAACCGCCTGCCCCAGCACAAGCCCGGCTACGGTGGCAATGACGAATGCCGAAGCCCGAATGACGAAAGCCCGCGCGGGAAGCATTGCGGCCGCGCCGCCTCGGCGGGGCGTGCATGTGCGTACGGGAGTATGTGTTGCTCTTTGCATGGAATCGCTGTCACGCAGAGGCGGATCATTCCTGCCGGAAGCGGTTGCGGTTATCATACCGCCCCGTAGCCGGCGCCACAACCACAGGTTGCACCTGCGCGGTTCCGGATGGCGTCTTCGGTTGGGGGAGCTTGGCACTTCAAGTGCCGGTTGGACCGCCGCCGATGCAATCGGTTTTGGTGATAGAGACAAGAGACACAGATTCACGCAGATAAGGACTGATGAAGAGATACGGCCCACGGCGGGCCTTTACCACCAAATCCAGTTGCACTGGTGATACAGGCAAGGGACAAAGTCAAAGGGTCGAAGGGTCAAAAGGTCCAAGAGTTACGACGACCGGGCCTTGACTCTTGGACTCTTAGACCCTTGGACTCTTCGACCTCCGTTGAAAGGCGGTTGCACCGGTCACTCCGGCGCCCGGTCGGCGTCTTCGGTCGGGGGGGCTGCGCCGCGGGGTCCGGTGAGCCAGCTTGGATCGGGCAGCACGGCATCGGGGTTGAGGCTCTTCTCCGCGCGCATTCCCTTCAGCTTCTGCACCTCCTCGCGCGGCAGCACACGCGGCATGCCCGCCGACTCGACGGCCATCATAACGCGCGCCTGAAGTTCCACGTGCTCCAGCTTCATCAGCGCGCCTTCCAGCGTCCGGTCCACGGTGACCGCGCCGTGCCGGTCCAGCACGATGGCGTCGTGGGCGCCTATGAGCCCCCGGACGGAGTCAGCGGACTCCTGGCCGGCGGGCGTGGCGTAGGGAGCGGTGGGGATCGTGCCCACGTGCAGCACCACGTCCGGCAGCACCGGACGCCCCAGGGACATGCCGGCAGCCGAGGCGGCCAGGCACCAGGGCGGATGGCCGTGGACGACGAAGTCCACATCCGGCCGCTCCCGGTAACAGGTCAGGTGCAGGCGCCAGTCCTCGGAAGGGGCCGACCCTGCATGCTGCGGCCGCCCGGCACGCTGCGGCGCGCCGCCGGCATCGATGGTTACCATCTGCTCCGGCTGCAACCGGCCCAGGCAGCGCTCGGCCGGCGTAAGGAGGTAGGCGTTCTCAGCGAGGCGCGCGCTCAGGCTCCCTTCGGCGGCGACGACGTAGCCCCTGTCGTACATCCACCTGCCGGTATCGCAGAACAGCCGCCGCAGTTGTCTTTCGTCCCTGTCAGCCATCGCACCTCACATAGTCCAACGACCGAGAAGAGCCGCCCCGCGCGCCGGACTTCCATCTCTGCCCGTGCCACCAAGAGCGGTTGCACCGCCGCCCCGCGCGCCTGCGGGACCCGGCATGCCTTTTCACGCATTGGACGCAAGGGGCCCGGGGCCAGCGGCCCGGGCGAACCGGCGGACCGCCCGATGCACCCTCTGCGCAGTGTCCGCCCTGAGGGTTAGCTCGGCGAGGGCCTCGCAGTCCGCCAGGCTCAGGCCCCTCACGGCGTGCTTTACGTAGGCGAGGGCGCCCACGTTCACGCTCAACGTCCTGTAGCCCAACCCCAGCAGCATCGGCAGGAAGTGCGGGTCGCTCGTCACCTCGCCGCAGACGCTCACCGGCCTGTCGAGCTCCCGGCAGGTGCGGCGGATCTCTTCCAGGATACGGATCACCGCCGGGTGGAACGGGTCGTAGGCGTCGGCCATTCTTTCGGAGTTCCTGTCGGCGGCCAGCACGTACTGGACCAGATCATTGGTCCCGACGCTGGCAAAGCCCCCGCGACGGAGCATTTCCCCGAGCATGTGGACGCAGCTCGGCACCTCGACCATCACGCCCTGCTCGATGCTCACGTTCGGCTCGCCAAGCTCTGCGGCGGCCCGCGCGAACACCTTCCGCGCTGCCATCATGTCCTCGACGCCTGTGACCATGGGGTACATGATCGAGATCGGCCCGTGAGCGGCGGCGCGGATGATGGCCCGAAGCTGCGGAAGCATCAGCTCCTCGGCCCGCTCCAAGAGCAGCCGCAGGCCGCGCAGACCCATGAACGGGTTGTCCTCGTGCGCCAGGGGGACCGACGGCGGGAACTTGTCGCCGCCGATGTCCAGGACGCGGATGGTCACCCCGCCTTCGGGAAACGCCCGGGCGGCGCGCGCGTAGTGCTCGTAGAGCGCCTCTTCGGAGGGCAGGGCCGGATCGGTCAGGTACTCGAACTCGGTGCGGTAGAGGCCGATGCCGTCCGCGTGATACTCGCGGGCGAGTTCTATCTCCTCGGGGCGGCCCACGTTGGCCTGCACCACTACGCGGACCCCGTCGCGGGTAACGGCGGGCTCGCTCGACTCGGCGAGGATCCTGCGCCGGTCGGTCGCGTGCTGCTGCGCCAGGCGCGTGTAGGTCCGCAAGCTGGCCCTGGTCGGACGCACGGTGGCCGTGCCCCGGGAGCCGTTGACGACGAGCGTCTCGCCGTCTGTGACTTCATCTATGATCCCCGGCAGGCCGGTGACGGCCGGGATGCCGAGGGTTCGGGCGAGAATGGCGGCGTGGGAGGTGTAGCCGCCGTGCTCGGTGACCAGACCGCGCACCATCTCGCGCTCCAGCCGCACGGCTAGCGAGGGCACCAGGTGGCTGGCCACCACGATGCACGGCTCGGTGAGGCTCACGACGAGCTCGCCCTCTACGAAGAGCAGGTTGGCCAGGATCCGGCGTCCGGCGTCGCGCACGTCGGTGCTGCGCTCACGCAGGTAGGGGTCATCCATCGCGGCGATGAGCCTCTCGAAGCGCTGGGCCACCTCGGCGACGGCTGCCTCGGCGTTCTTTTGCTCTTCGATGATGATCTCTTCCACCTCGGCGAGGAAGGCGGGGTCCTCCACCATCAGGGCCTCGGGCCGGACCAGATCCGCTTCCCGACGCCCGAGCTGCGCCTCGACCCTGTCGGCGAGGGCGTTGAGGTCCTCGCGCGCCTGCGCGCACGCGCCGCGAAACCTCTCGATCTCCCTCGCCATGTCCCCCTCGGCGATGGTGTGGCTGGGGACCTGCGCGGGAAAGTGGCCCCCGTCCACCACCTTCACCCTGCCCACGGCCACGCCGGGCGCGATGCCCAGGCCCTTGTAAGTGCGCGAACCCCTCTTGGCGACCATGTCATTCCTTCAGCGCCTGGAGCTTTACGCGGATCGCGGCGGCATGCCAGCTCTCGTTCATGGCGAACTGCTCGAACATCTCCTTGAGCCGCTCGTCCCCGGTGGCGCGCGCGTAGTTGCGATAGAGGTTGACGGCGAACTCTTCGTGTTCGAGCGCGTCTTTGAGTCGATCCTTGTCCGTCATCGCACCGCTCCTTTGCGGAATGCTCACTCGGAACGAACTGTCTCCTCCGGTGGAGGCCCTACATGTATTATTCGCAGAGAACGAGCGACAAATCAACCGCCCAGCGGCCGGGGCGCAGTACCCCGCCGGCGGCGCGGCGCTTCCGTGGCGGGCCGGAGCGGCTGAGACGGCCGACATTTTCCTGCTGCCATTCCGGGCCATCGACGCCGCCATTCGCCCCCTTCAAAGCGCTTCTTGCGGGCTTCGGCGCCGCGGGATTGATTCGCCTCGAGCCCTGGTCTTATACTCCGTGTCCCTGAACCCACTGCCTCGGAGGCAGCCGAATGCCCAGGCCCACTTTCGCCCGCATCGATCTGGATGCCGTGATGCACAACGTGCGCGCGGTGAAACAGCTTGTGGGCGGGCGCAAGGTGTGCGCCTCGGTGAAGGCCGACGCCTACGGCCACGGGGCGCCGCTCACGGCCAGGATGATGAGCGAGGCCGGCGTGGACATGTTCGGCGTGGCCATGACCGAAGAGGCAATCGAGCTGCGCCAGTGCGGCATCCGCGAGCCCATCGTCCTGCTCACCACGGTGCCTGAATCCGACATCGACGAACTGCTTGACCACCGCGTCACCGCCTGCATTGTTGGGGAGGGCTTTGCCCGCAAGCTCTCCGAGCGCGCTGTGCGCCGCGGCCTGACGGCCGAGGCGCACGTGAACGTCGACACGGGCATGCGCCGCGTGGGCATTTTTCACGACGAGGCCGCCGAGGCGATCCTGCGCATAGCCCGCCTCCCCGCGTTGAAGGTCACGGGCATTCTCTCACACTTCGCCTGCTGCGGCGAGGAAGACCAAGGCGTCTCGGTTCGGCAACTGGCCCGTTTCCGCCGGGTGATATCGGCGCTCGAAGGCGGCGGGATGCGCTTGCCCATGCTGCACATGGCCAACAGCGGCGCGGTGATGCAGATGCCGGAGAGCTACCTGGACTGCGTGCGGCCCGGCCTGATCCTCTACGGCATGTACCCCCTCGATTTCCTGAGCCTCATGAGCCGAAGAATCCGGCTCAGACCCGTCATGTCCCTGCAGACCCGGATCTCCTGCTGCAACCGGGTGGCCTCCGGCGAGAAGCTGGGTTACGGTCACACTTTCACGACCTGGCGTGAATCGGTCATCGCGACGCTGCCGATCGGCTATCACGACGGTTTCCTGAGCCAGTATTCCAACCTCGGGCAGGTCCTCGTGCGCGGGCGGAGGGCCACCGTGGTCGGGCGCGTGTGCATGGACCAGACGCTGATTGACGTGACCGACATCCCCGGGGTTTGCGAGGGCGACGAGGTCGTCATCTACGGCGACCAGCTTGGCCGCCGCATCAGCGTCGAAGAGATGGCCGGCCTGCTGGGCAGGGTGCCGTACGAGCTGACCTGCTCGGTGGGCGGGCGGGTGCGGCGGCGCTACGTGCTGAACGGCGCCATTGCCGGCGAGACGCCCATGCGCTCCCTTGTGCCGCCCGAGCTGGTGGAAGATATCCTCTCGTCGGCCCGGGCGGCCACGAAGGATCAGTCGGCGGCAGCCGCGGGCCGCCGTGGCGTGGCTTGACCGGCGCCCGCTCCTTTCCCACCTGCCGCCCCGGCCACGCAGCCTTCCGATATCGTCCCCTCCGGCGCTCTCTCCCCGCCCCGCGGCCGCTACTTGCGCTCATAGGAACGGCTTTGCTGTTGCGAAGTGGAGCGGATCTCCCTAACATGTTACTCAGCAAGAGGTCCGCTTTCAGCATTCCATGGTCTCGAACAGGCAGGCCTGCTCCGGGCGACTAATGTCGACCATAGACTCCCAAAGAAGGCGGGTTGGTCTCAAGATCGTCTACTACGGGCCCGGTATGTCCGGTAAGACCACCAACCTGCGCGCCATCTACTCCCACATGGGGGCGGAGAAGCGGGGCAAGCTCGTATCCCGCCGCGTGAAGGGCCAGGAAGATCTCTACGTGGATCTGCTGCCCATCTCGCTGGGCACGATCGAGGGCTTCGATGCCACCCTCCACCTGTGCACCGTGCCCGGCCACGCGCTCTACAACGAGGTCCGGCAGCTTATGCTCAAGGGGGTGGACGGGGTCGTGTTCGTGGCGGACAGTCGGGGTAGCCGGATGGCGGCCAACGAGGATTCGCTGGACAGCCTCGAGGAGAACCTGGGGCACTATGACGTGCGCCTGGAGAGCCTCTCGCACGTGCTTCAGTACAACAAGCGCGACCTGCCCGGGGCGTCTGACCTCGCGCAGATGCGCATGAAGCTGAATCGCTACAACGTGCCCGAGTTCACGGCCACGGCCCTCAATAGCCAGGGCGTCGTGCCGACCCTGAAGGCGATTGTCGACCTGGTGCGGGGGGAAGTCAGGAAGCGCCTGTAGAGCGTGCGCGTCTGCTAATAGGCGCCGGCACATGATGGCGGAAGCGGATGGAACACGATGAATGCGACCTCGGTGATGACAGGCTCTGCCTGGTGTGCCTTGCCTCGCGGGACGACCTCGGCCCGGTGAGCATACGCAGGATCATCTCCGGCGCCCGGGGCGCTGGCCTGTCCCTGTGCGAAGCCCTCCGGCTGCCCCAGTCGGAGCTGAGCGCAAGGCTCGGGCTTGCACCGACGCTGGCGGCTGCCGTAGCCGCGATCAGGTCGCCAAGGCTCCAGGGCCAGGCGATACTGAAAGATCTGGAATCGACGGGCGGGCGGGCGGTCTTCGAGGGCGATGAACACTACTCGCCGTCGCTCCCGGCGTGCCTGGGCAGGGCCGCGCCGCCGGTGCTGTTTGTGGCGGGCGAGCCAGCCATTCTGTCCTCCCCGTGCGTGGCGGTTGTGGGCTCGCGGACGCCCTCGCGGGAGGCGCTGGCCGCGGCGCGGGCCTTTGCGGCGAGCCTGGCGGCTGCCGGCGACACGGTGGTGAGCGGAGGCGCCCAGGGCATCGATGCCGCCGGCCACCAGGGCGCCATCACGGCAGGGGCGACGGCGGTTGTGCCGCCCCGGGGCATACTGCGGTTCAAGTGGCGCGAACTGGGGCTGGACGAGTCGTGGGACGGCCGATGGTGCGTGGTGGGGCAGTTCCCGCCCCGAGACGGCTGGCGCACGAAATACGCCCTTATCCGCAACCGCACCATCGTGGCGCTGTGCCGGGCCGTGGTCGCCTTCGAGCCGCGCGAGCGGGGGGGCACGCAGCACTCCTGCGCGGCGGCGCTGGATATGCGCAAGCCCCTGTTCGTCGCGAGCGCCGCCACCGACGGGGCCCGCCGCAGGGGGCTGGAGCGCCTCGTGCGGGCGGGCGCGGTGGCGCTGGACCCCCGCGACATGCCGACGGCCGAGGATTTCGAGCGGCTCGTGCGGGACTGCCAGCCCCCGCCGGGCGCAGCGCAGCTTCCGCTGCTGGAGGCCGGGAATGCGGCGGAATGGGGCAGGGCCGCATCCGCCGGTGACCAGTTCCCAACGACCGATGACGGGTAACCGCGTGCGAGCAGATGGGGGACGAAACATGTGCGTGCTTGTAGTCGGGTCGGTGGCGATCGATACGGTGGAGACCCCGTTCGGGACGGCCGATTCGATTCTGGGAGGGTCGGCGGTCTACTTCTCCCTGGCAGCGTCGCTGTTTGCGCCCGTGCGCCTCGTGGGGGTGGTTGGCCGCGACTTTCCGGCCGAGCATTACGAGATATTCCAGGGACGCCCCATCGACACCGAGGGCCTCACCGTCGCCGAAGGGGAGACCTTCCGCTGGGCGGGGCGGTATGAGGGCCTGATGAACGAGGCCGAAACCCGCGAGGTGCAGCTAAACGTGCTCGGCGACTTCTGCCCGACCGTGCCGGAGGCCTACAGGGATTCGCCGTTCGTGTTCCTGGCCAATGGTCCGCCGCGCACGCAGCTCCACGTGCTGGAGCAGGTCGCCGGGGCGGGCTTCGTCATGGCGGACACGATGAACCTGTGGGTGGAGACCGAGCGGGGGGCCGTGCTGGACCTGCTGGCCGGCGTGGACGCCCTGATACTCAACGACGGCGAGGCGCGCGAGCTCAGCGGCGAATCCAGCCTGCTGAAGGCGGCGCGGTGGATCCGCCGCCGGGGGCCGCGCTGCTGCGTGATCAAGAAGGCCGAGCACGGCGCGCTCCTGGTCACGGGCGAGGGCGTCTTCGTCCTCCCCGCCTTCCCGACCGAGGACGTGGTGGACCCCACGGGGGCCGGTGATTCCTTTGCCGGCGGGCTGATGGGCTACGCGGCGCAGGCCGGCGCGCCGGACGTGACGCACCGCACGCTTCAGCACGCGTTGGCCTGGGCGACGGTGGCGGCCTCGTTCACCATCGAGGGGTTCGGCACGACCAGCCTCCAGGCCGTCGGTCGCGCTGAACTGGAGGCCCGTCTCGGAGAGTTCAAGCGCATGACCCACCTGCCGGGCGCATAGGCGCCGGAGGGGGCAACGGGCGGGGTCGCGGACGGATGGTCATCGCGCTGATGACACCGTGCGCTCAGCCGGTGGCGGCCGTCTCGACCTGATTGAGCCTCTTGTGAAGGAGCGCCTGCCTGCGCGCGACCGTGTTGGCATGCATGACGCCCTTGGCCGATGCCTTCTGCAGCAGCTTCGTGAGCAGGCTGAGCTGCCCTTTGGCCTCCTGCACGTCCCCTCTTTCGACGGCGCGCAGGAACTTCCTGGTCTCGGTGCCGAGCCTGCTCTTGACGCCCTTGTTGCGCAGGCGCCGCGAGGCGTTCTGTCGGAGCGACTTTCTTGCACATTCTCTGTGCGGCATTTACTGCTCTCCCGAAATAATCTCTCTTCTTGAAGGCGCGCTTGTGCGGGCTGATTCCGGGTCCCAGCCCTGCCGGGCGCGCCTCACTCGGACAGCGAAGTTACCTTTTGCGCCACATCCCGGAACGTTATGTCATGGCTGTAGATCTTCTTGTAGATCTTCAGCGCCTCCTCCGCCCCGCCGTCGGCCTCGATCGCCTCGGCCAGCAGGTACTGAAGTTCGATCCCTGTCTCATCCATCGTCGGCTTGCGCTCGATGGCCCTCCGGTACTGCTCGATGGCCAGATCGTACTGCTTCTTGGCGCCGAAAGACAGTCCCAGCATCCTGGCCGCGTCGACCTCGTGCCTGGGGTCGCGCGAGGCGACCTGAAAGGCGGCGATCGCCCCGTCGTAGTCTCCCAGCTCGTAGAGCGCCTGGCCGTGCTGGAACCTCAGGCCGTGGTCCGTGGGGTGCCGCCCCACGCGCCATTCGTACTCCTTGCGGGCGAACTCCTTGCGTTCCGCATCGAGCCGCCCGGCCCTGGCCCGGAGTTCCTCGTCGTCGGGAGTCTCCCGCAGTTGCGCGGCGATCTTCTGGAGGGCCTTCTCGTAAGCCCTGAGCCTCATGTCCCCCCAGTTCTCCCGTATCTCGAAGCTGTCGGGCTGCTTCTTCCTCGCCTCTTCCAGCACGCGCTGGGCGTTCTTCAGGTCTCCATCGAACTCGTAGAGATTCGCCAGGTGCGTGATCTTGGTCACGTTCATGTCGTCCTGACTCAACTCTCGGATCGCCTCGGCCATACGCGTCGCGCGCTGCTGCGCTGTCGACGCCTGCCGGTGTTCGGCTTCCAGTTGGCCGGCCTGACCCCGGTCCCTGACCCAATCGCGGAAGCTCGTAGCCGTCTCCATACCGCTGGACTTCATGTGCGCGGCGGCCTGGATGTTGCGGAACTTGGCCTGGAGGTCTCGGTTCTTCGGCTCCTGCTTGGCCAGCGCGCCATAGGCCCTGACGGCCTCGGTCAACGCGCCCGTCTCCTCCAGCAGGGTCGCAACCGCCCTCAGCGCCCTCTTGTTCTCCGCGCTCACGGCGAGGGCATCCTTGTAAATGGCAACGGCGCTTTCCTTCAAGCCGGCCTTCGCGCACGCGCCGCCGGCCATGAGCAAGGCCCTTGGGTTGCGCGGATTATGCTCGAGGTAGTCCTCGCAGTGCTCCAGTTTCTTCAGCGGCTTGCCGAAGCTCGCCGCAGCCATCACAAGGGCCGGAAAGCCCTTGATGCCTGCCAGAATGCGGCCCAGCACCGAACGCCCCGCATCGTTCTCGCGACGGCGCTCCGTGCCCCTCAGCAGCGCGCGCGCGCCCGGATACTCCGGCTCCAGGCGCAGCACTTGGCGAAACAATTCGACGGCGTAGTCGTAGTTTGCAATGTTGGCCGCCTCGCACGCCTTGTCATACAAGTCCTTGGTCGCCAATATCTCTCTCCGCTAACCGGCCTCCAGCGAAGCTCTTGCGACCCCATACTCTAACTGACCGCCCCCGATTCTGTCAAACGAGACCTTCGGCGGCACGGCGAAGCGGGGGGCGAAGAGGGGCCGCCTCACCACGAGCACACGAGCCACACGAACAGGCTCGCCGCCCCCGTCGCGGCGAGTGTGAAAGGCAGGCCGATCTTGACGAAGTCCAGGAACGTCGTCTTAGCCCCCATCTTGTTCAGCATCCCGTAGGCCACCACGTTGGCCGAGGCGCCGATGGGCGTGATGTTGCCCCCCAGGCACGAGCCGATTAGAAGCCCGTATGCGAGCACCATGTTGCTGCCCAGCCCGCTCGCCTCCAGCGCCTTGACCAGGCCCAGCATCACCGCGATGTACGGGATGTTGTCCACGAAGCCGCTCAGCACCATGCTGAAGAACACCACGATCACGAAGGCCAGTATGGCCGACTCGCCAGTGATCCCCATCACCCAGCCCGCCGCCAGCTTCACAACGCCCGTGCTGGCCAGGGCGAAGACCATTATGAACACGCCCATCAGGAAGAAGGTCGAGCTCCAGTCATAGGTCTTCAGGATCTTCTTGGCGCTCTCCTTGTCCCGCAGCCACAGCCAGGCGACCGCAAGCGCCCCGCACGCCATGCAAACGGCCCCTCCGAACCACAGGAACTCCGGATCGACCAGCGACCCCAGGGCCAGCAGGGCTATCATCAGGCACATCAGCACCGTCGGCAGCCAGCTCTTGGGCTTGGGCACCGGGATCTGAACCAGGGGCGCCTTGTGCTTGCGGAACATGACCCACAGCACCGCGAAGCTGGCCGCGGCGCCGACCTGCACGGCGAAGAAGATACCGGGGCGGCCGTTGTACCAGAAGAAGTCGTTGAAGTTCATCTTGTAGGCCGCAGCCAGGATCATGCTCGGCGGGTCGCCGATGAGCGTGGCGGTGCCCTGAAGGTTGGAGGCGATGGCGATGCCGATCAGGAACGGCGCCGGCGAGGTTTTGAGTTTCTTGGCGAGCTCGATGGCGATCGGCGCCACGATCAGTACCGTGGCCACGTTGGCGGCGAAGACGCTGATAAAACTCGACATGAAGCACACGCCCAGGATCGCCCAGCACACATTCGGGGTCCTGTCGATTAGCCAGTCGCTCAGGACCGCCGGCACCTTGCTGTAGATGAAGACCTCGGCCAAGAGCAGCGTGCCGGCCATGATGCCGATGACGTTCCAGTTCACCGAGAGCCAGCCCCCTTCGCCGCCCATGCGGAACAGGTCCAGCGGCGTGAAGATGCCGGGCAGACCGAAAACCAGCGGCAGCAACAGCAACGCCCCCACTCCGATCCACAGGGCCGTGGCCATGTACTTGCTGCTGAAGATGAGGTAGGTGTAGACGAGGCCGAAGACGATTACCGTGACAATCTGCACTGTAGTCATGCCAAGCAGTCTCTCAAGAATCAGCGTCGGATTGGTGGAAGAGGCCAGGAGTCTACCAGCATTCGGCCGGCCGGGTCAACGGAACGGCGGGCCTGGCGGCCCTCGCGGCGAAGCAACGCCCGGGAGGCTCCTGACATACGTGTCCGAATCCGTAGCAGGCGGCACAAAGCAGCCGGATGCGCGTACTTGCCAAGAGCGAGTGCAGGTCATATCCTTACCAGGCGCTGCCCGCAGGCCGGCGACGCGCTACGGATGGCAGCGGAGCTTTCTGAGGAGTTCGTCATGATCAAGATCGCCATTGTCGGCACAGGCGGAATGGCCAATGCACATGCGAAGGCGTTCCAGGGCATCAGAGAGTGTAAGTTGGTGGCCGCCTGCGACGTGATCGAGGAAAAGGCGGCGGCATTTGCCAAGACATACGACATCCCGGAGGTCTATGCCGACGCGAAGGAGATGCTGGACGCAGTGGAGATCGATGCGGTCAGCAACGTGACCGTCGACGCTTTCCATGCGCCCATATCCCTCGCGGCGATCGCTAAGGGCAAGCACGTCCTCTGCGAAAAACCGCTGGCGGTGAACTACCCGGATGCGAGGAGGATGGCCTCTGCGGCAAAACGCAAGGGCGTCATCAACATGGTCAATCTGTCCTATCGCAACTGCCCGGCCATTCACAAGGCCCACGAGCTGGTGCGCGATGGCGAGATCGGGCGGGTCATGCACTTCGAGGCCAGCTACCTTCAGTCCTGGCTCAGTTCGAAGTGCTGGGGGGATTGGCGGACGACGCCGGGCTGGCTATGGCGCCTGTCGGAGAAGCATGGCAGCAAGGGCGTCATGGGCGATATCGGAGTTCACATCCTCGATTTCGCATCGTATCCGGCGGGCAACATCAGGAAGGTAAGTTGCTGGCTCAGAACCTACCCCAAGGCCAAAGGAAACCGGATCGGCGAGTATGTCCTCGACGCGAACGACTCGGCGGTCATCACGGCCGAGCTGGCCAACAAGGCCATCGGGACCATTCACATGTCGCGCTGGGGCACGGGGCACGTCAATTCGCTCCGGTTACGGATCCATGGCGATGCGGGCGCCATAGTCGTGGACCTGGACACCTCGGGCGAGGAGCTGCAGATCTGTCGCGGCAGGGATGTTGACAGGGCGCGATGGACCACGGTCAAGTGCGGCAGAACGCCCAGCATCCACCAGCGGTTCATCAGGAGCATCAGAACCGGCGTGAATGATCAGCCCGATTTCGCCCGCGGCGCGGCGATCCAGAAGATCATGGACGCCTGTTTTGAATCGGACGAGCAGGGGCAGGCCGTCAAAGTGTGAGGGGGCCATCTGGCGGCTGGTTTAGAAAGCAGGAGGTGAACAATAAATGAGTGCAGGACATCAGGCAAAACGCCCCGAGGATATCCGTGTCATTCTCCAGGACATCAATGATCCCCCGGCGCGGATGCCCTGGCCGCCGACGCCCGAGGGGCTGCTGAGCGCATCAATCGACCCCATCCGGGACTCGGGCATAGACGTCTACGCCTACGGCATCCACCACGCCGGGGGATGCACGCACGGCTCGAGCGTCTATCAGATCGTCGGCGACAACGAGGCCTTCCTGCACGAGTCCGCCGGCCTTCATGTCAACGAGGGCGTCAAGAGGCTGGTCGAGCAGGGCAACGACCCGCTCAAGGTCATGTGCGAGGGGGCCCACGCGGCCGGCAAGGACTTCTTCCTGCGCATGCGCCTGAACGACCTGCATGATCGGGTGGGGCAGCACGCCAACCTGGCGGCGCCGACCAGGAAGCCCAAGACCGGCTTCATGGAGCCCGTCCACTATACGCCGAAGTGGAAGAAGGACCACCCGGAGTGGCTCATCGGCGACGCCAGGGCCGTGCCTTCGCATCTGAGCTTCGAGGCCGTGGAGGCGAACGCGCCCAACTACGTGTACGCCCCGGTGCGCGAACTCATGTTTGCGCTTGCCGCCGAGGTCGTGCGCGGGTACGACATCGACGGGTTCGAGATCGATTTCATGCGCTTCCCGTTCTTCTTCCCCCGTGGGAGGGCCTGGGCGCACCGGCACGTTATGACCGCCTTCGTGCGGAAGTTGCGTCGTATGATCGACGAGGAGGCAAGCCGCCGCGGGCGGCCGATCATCTTCTCAGCGCGCTTCCCCGACACGGTCGAGCTCTGCGCCCGGATCGGCGTCGATGTGCGAACCTTGCTGGCCGAAGGTTTGCTGGACATGTGCGTGATCAGCGGCGGCTACATGCCCTTCAGTATCCCCTGGGAGGACATCGTCTCGCTGGCCGGAGAACACGGCGTGCCCGCCCTCGCGTGCCTGAACCACGGCAGGGTCACGCGGTGGAACTGGACGCGGACACAGACCGGCCTTCACCCCGAGCCGACCCCGCAGCAAAACCTCGAACAGATCCGCGCGGCCGCCCACCGGGCCTACCAGAAGGGCGCGAGCGGCATCGAGCTGTGGAACTTCTTCTACGAGATGCCGCATTACTACAGCCCGGAGCAGAAAGAGGGGACGCACCGTCTGGGCTACGGGTTCACGCACGAACTCGCCGACCCGGAGGGCCTGGCGGGCAGGAGAAAGGCGTATCTTTTCGATTACGAGATGGGGGAGCGTTGGGCGCATGCGTGCTGGTGCGCGCAAGGCCCACTCATGATCGCCACCGCCGACGACGGGATCGGCCAGACCGTCACGTTCGACATCGCGGACGATCTCGACGGGTTCCCCGACGCGAGCGCCGAGCTCTGGATCAACATCGTGGACCTGTTCGCCGAGGACGTGATCGAGTTCGAGTGGAACGGACGCTCGCTCCCGCCGCGCGAGGAACCCTACATGGGCCTGACCGTCTATTCCAACCGGGAGTTCCGCTTCGACCTTCCGGCGGACTGGGTGAAACGGGGCAACAATGAGTTCACGGTATACCTCCGGGAGCGCTCGCCCCGCCTCGAGGCATACGTGACGCTGAACTTCGTCCGGCTGACCATCGATCCGGGCGGTGCTTAGGAGGCCCCGGGAGCCATCGCGCAGGTTTACACCGGTACCAGCGCGTGGCTATAATCGTCGGCGAAGAAGACCCAACGCCGCGACACCCCGCGAGCTCAAGGCGAGGAAACCGACGCGATGGCGCGCGTTTCGATCAAGTACTGCCGCGACTGCGGTCGCATCATCGCGCGGGACAGCCTCGCCTGCGCCTACTGCGGCGTCGTCCTGATCCGCCAGCACCTTCAGAAGGTCTGCCCCTTCTGCGGCGAGGCGATAAGGGCCGTGGCCATCAAGTGCAAGCATTGCGGGGAGTTCCTGGACGGACGCGCCGCGCGCCCGCCGGCGCCGCCGCAGGTCCTGCACATCGAGAAGGCAATCATCGCCGCCCGCAGCGGCGAGGAGGGCATGGAACTGCTGCGGCCGGACGGGCAGCCGCTCGAGGTGTCCTTGCTGCGCGATGCGGCGCCGCCTGCCCTCCCCGAAGGCGGGCCGGCTCCCGGGCGACTCCTGCCCGCCGGCGAGGAGGGTGGTGAGCCGGCCCCGACCGCCGACCTGCCCGCCAGACGCACCGGCTGGCTTGCGCGCATCACCGGGCGTTCCCGCCCACCTGCTGCGGTGCCCGCCCGAAAGCAGGCCGGGCCAGCGGCCGTCCCTGGCGCGTCAGCGTACGCGACGCCGGTGGAGCTGCTGACGTTGCCAGCGGAATTAGACTGTCCGGGCTGCCGGTCCCCCGTGCTGAAGGGCGACCACTACTGCGAGAACTGCGGGCGCGACCTGACGCTCCGGCGCGGGAAGCCGACTATCAGGCACAGGGGAGGCCGGCATTTGCTGCCGGACTGCGCCCTGGTGCTGAGCGCCGCGGCGCCCGTGGGCTTCCTCCTCCGCATGTTCCTGCCCGCGCCCTATTCGGTCGCCCTCGCGGCGGCGGGCATTGCACTGGGCGCATTGTCCGCACTCCGCATCATGCGCAGCGGCGGCCGCCTCGGCGGGATGGGCAGGGCGGTGGCGGCGCTGGGGTTGGGCGTGTTCTGGCTCGTGCTGATACTGCTCGCGCGGGGGGCGTGACCCTGCCCGTCGAGGGCGAATGGGGCATGGGCGTCCCGCGGGGCGCCGTGCGGGCTACGAAGGCCCAGTAGCGGGCGGGACTCTGGATTGCGTTCTGCGGGCCAGCTCGCTGGCGTAATGCCTTCCGAGAGAGTCGGCATGCTCCCCGGCCCAATCTGTCAATCTGGTATCACCGGCGGGCGGCGAATCTACATACAAGAGACCCGCCATGAGTCCCTCAATCTCATCACGCGTAACAATAACGTCACCGACGATCTTGCCGATGGCGATTGCTGCGACATGGCCCAACGTCGGTGGGACAGAAATCATGGGCTTCTTCTTGCCGATGATTCTGCCGATCTCCTTCACCAGCCGCTTATAGGTGAATGTCTGGGGACCGATAGCATCAATGATCGCGTTCTCTCTGCTCTCGCCCTGTTCAACAGCCAGCTTTGCAAGGTCATCAACGTAAATGGGCTGGAGGCGATAGGTTCCGTCACCAAACACACCGAAGACCGGGAACCTGCGCAGGACCCAGGCAATGTTGTTGATTAGAATGTCCTCTTTTCCGAAAAGCACCGCCGGGCGAAGGATCGAGTAAGAAACTCCTGATTCGATCAGTACCTTTTCCAGCCTTGCTTTGCCGCTGAAATATTCAAGGGGCGAATCATCCGACGGGTTTGTTATGCTGACGTGCACGATTCGCTCGACACCGGCTTCCCTTGCCGAATTGAACAGGGTGATGGAGTTCCTAACGGCGGAGGCAAACGTGAACGTCCTGTGGTTGAACCTGACCCAGTACGTGTTGTAAAGGACCCTCACCCCTCTCAGCGATTCCGTAAGCGCATCCGCATCCTCGAAGCTGAAAGGGTATGCCTGTATCCGGTCGCCAAACGGATGCGGGCGGTGCGGTGAGTTGGTGAGTGTGATTACTCGATGGCCCTCATCGAGCAGGCGCCGTGCGATGTATTTCCCGGAGTATCCGAATGCCCCGGTTACTGCATGAACTTCCGCTTCGGACATGGCCATCCAGCCAAATTGATCTTTGGGAAGCTAAAGGAAGATGGTCTGGGTAGCCCGACCGTCCCGGTCGGGTTTGAACTGCCCCGCGGGCCGGAGCGAGACGCTCCGGCTACCCGGTGGATCTTTGCGTTCCTTCCCCAAAGGTCTTCAGAGCCCGGGGATGGGGAACCGGGCGCACAGCTCGACCACCTCGTGCCTGAGGGCCTTGGCGGCGGCCTCGGGGTCGGAGGCGGCGAGGATTTCGCAGATCCAGGCGGCGATGCGCTGCATCTCCGGCTTCTTCATGCCGCGCGTGGTCACGGCGGCGGTGCCGATGCGGATGCCGCTGGCCTCGGCCGGGTTGCGAGTGTCGAAGGGGATGGCGTTCTTGTTGACCGTCAGCCCCGCCAGGCTCAGTGCGCTCTGGGCCTGCAGGCCGGTGATGTTGTGCCCCGTTAGGTCGAGCAGAAACAGGTGCGTGTCCGTGCCGCCGCTCACGACGGGGAAGCCGTGGCTGATGAACTCCTGGGCCAGCGTGCGGGCGTTGGCCAGCGTCTGCTCCTGGTAGGCGCGGAACTCCGGCTGCATGGCCTCCTTGAAGGCCACGGCCTTCGCGGCGATCACGTGCATCATGGGGCCGCCCTGGATGCCCGGGAAGACCATCGCGTCGATCTGCCTGGCGTGCTCGCGCTTGCACAGGATGAAGCCGCTTCGGGGCCCGCGCAGCGTCTTGTGGGTGGTGGAGGTGACGAAATCGGCGAACGGCACGGGGTTCGGATGCAGGCCGGCAGCCACCAGGCCGGCGATGTGGGCCATGTCCACCATGAGGAATGCGCCCCCCTGGTCGGCGATGTCGCGGAACTGCTCGAAGTCGATCTGGCGGCTGTAGGCGCTGGCGCCGGCGATGATCAGGGCGGGGTTGTGCTCCTGGGCCAGTCGGCGGACCTCGTCGTAGTCGATCAGGCCGGTGTCGCGCGAGACCCCGTAGCTGATGATCTGATATAGCTCGCCGCTGAAGTTGCGCTTGTGGCCGTGGGTCAGGTGCCCGCCGTGGCCGAGGGACATGCCCAGCACCTTCGTGCCCGGGCGCACGGCGGTCATGTAGACGGCCAGGTTGGCGGGAGAGCCGGCGTGGGGCTGGACGTTCGCATGCTCGGCGCCGTAGAGCTCCTTGGCGCGCTCGATCGCGATCCTCTCCACCACGTCCATGTACTGGCAGCCCGCGTACCACCGGGCGCCGGGATAGCCCTCGGCGTACTTGTCGGTGAGGACCGAACCCGTGGCCTCGCGCACCGCGGGGCTGCAGTAGTTCTCGGAGGCGATGAGTTCTATGTTGTCGTGCTGGCGCTGCTTCTCGCCCTCGATGGCCGCAGCGATCTCCTCGTCGACCTCCGCCAGGGGAAGGACGCGGCTGTCGGTCTGCTGTGTTGTCACTCGTTCCATTGGGCGGCCCGGACGAAGCCGGAAAGCAGGCATACAAGACTCACGAGGACCATGTTAATCGATTCCGAAAAGGCTGGCAAACGACATCCGTTCACCCGGCCCCAGGCGCGCGCGTCTCCGGGCGCGCGGGAATCGGCCGTCATCCCGCGGCATAAAGACCGCGCGCGAGGATATGCTGCCGAACGGGCTCGGGGACCATGTACCGTATCGAGCGGCCCTCGCCCACGCGCTCCCGCACCTGCGTTGCGCTCACTTCCAGGAGCGGGGCAGCGATGATCGAGCACCGGATGCGGTCCGCGACCTTGGCGCCGAAGTGCCCCTCGACGCGACAGATCTCATGCAGGGGCGTGCCTGGCCGCTCGAAGCCCACGAACTCCACCTCCTGCACCAGATCGGCGGCGTGCCACCAGGACGGAAGCTCGACGATGGTGTCTGAGCCCACCAGCAGGCACAGGGCGGTCTCGGGGCCGAGCCGGGCCTTGACCTCGCGAACGGTGGCCAGGGTGTATGACGGCCCCTCGCGCTCCAGTTCCAGGGCCGAGACCTCGAAGCGGGGGTTGTCGGCGGTGGCCAAGCGGAGCATCTCCAGCCGGTCGGCATCGGGCGCCAGGCGCATCTCGGGCTTGTGCGGGGGGCGACGTGCTGGCATGAAGACGACGCGCTCCAGCCCGGCCTCATCGAGCGCCCTTTCGGCCAGCAGGAGGTGCGCCACATGGATGGGATTGAACGAGCCGCCGAATAACCCGACGCGTCTCATGGGTGCCTGCCTGCCGCCGCAGCGGCGATGGATTGCAGCCGCTCCAGCAGCGGTTCGAGCGTGCATAGGGGCAGCATGGTCGCGGCATCGCTGAGGCCTTTCTCGGGCTGCGGGTGGGTCTCAATGAACAGGCCGTCGGCACCGGCCGCCACGGCCGCCGCCGCGAGCGGAGGGGCCATCTCGCGGTCGCCGCCGCTGCGTCCGCCCAAGCCTCCGGGCCTCATGACGGAGTGCGTGACGTCGTAGATGACCGGACAACCCAGGGCGCGCATCGCCGGTATGGACCGGAAGTCCACCACCAGATTGTTGTAGCCGAAAGCGGTGCCGCGCTCGCACAGCAGCACGCGCCGGTTGCCCCGGGAGTGAATCTTTTCCACCACGTTGCCCATGTCCGCCGGGCTCATGAACTGGGCCTTCTTCACGTGCACCGGAAGGCCGGTCTCCGCGGCGGCCACCACCAGGTCCGTCTGCCGGCACAGG
Organism: uncultured candidatus Brocadiaceae bacterium; assembly: GCA_964639345.1. GTDB lineage: Bacteria > Planctomycetota > Brocadiia > SM23-32 > SM23-32 > CAZHPE01. Next base: position 30,573 of record CAZXDF010000258.1, read on the forward strand.
AACGCCGGCACCTGAAGGACGTCCACGACCCGGGCGGCGGCCTCGGCCTGCGCGGGATGGTGAATGTCGGTCAGAACCGGCACGCCCACCTGGCGCTTCACCCCGGCCAGCACCTCCAGCCCCGCCTCGAGCCCCGGGCCGCGGAAGGAAGAGATGCTGGTGCGGTTGGCCTTGTCGAAGGATGCCTTGAACACGTAGGGCAGTCCCAGCCGCCGGCACACTTCCGCCGCGGCGCCGGCCACATCCACGCACAGCGCCTCGCTCTCTATGACGCACGGTCCCGCGATGACTAGAAGCGGACGCGTGGGGCCGACTACGACGCCCTGCGCTATACTGATGTCCTCTGTTCCCATGGCCCGCGTCGCGTCCCAGCCCTGGGGCCTGACGGCCGTCCCTGGCGCCTCCGGCGCCGGGTCGTGCCGCGCCTTCTGAAGGCGGCCAACTCGCCGCAGGATAGCAAACGGTTTGACAATCGTCAAACTTTTTGCTAATTTCTGTTGGTTCCTATGGGGCGTAAGCTGGCGGGAGGCTGCCATATCAGCCCTTAACTCCCTTTACTCAGCGGGGACAATGGTAGAACTCACAGCAAAGCGAAAAGTGCAGGACATAGTCAAAGAGCAGATCGACCGGGACAACTTCGATGAGTTGACGGAGGCGATCTTCAGTTCCTACAAGAGCGTAGACTGGACGCATGACTACCTCAGGGAGCTGCGGCCGCGCCTGGAACGAGCCGCCGAATCCGAGGCGCG
>CAZXDF010000259.1:0-5434 GCA_964639345.1 uncultured candidatus Brocadiaceae bacterium
CCCAGCGCATCCGCATCACGCCCGACGGCCCGGTGCCGCTGGGCAGCGCCTGACGCCATCTTACTCCGATCAGGGCCGCGACGGAAAGGTTGCCCCCCGAAACCGAAGTCAGGTATTGCAGTATCCTTGCGCGAGTTGTAACATGGGAGAGGCTTACGGGCAAGGATGTAACAGGCAGTGACGGAAGCACCGGATAAGCTGCGCCGCTGAGGTTCATCGTTGGATAAGAGATGGGAAGAATGTGGGCGAAATGACCACCAGAGAGCGATTCGAACGGATGTTTGAGCACAAGGAGGCTGACCGTGTCCCAATACTCGGCGCCCCTTGGGATACGACCTTGGAGCGCTGGCGGCGCGAAGGGATGCCACAGGACATCGATTTCGCCGAGTATTTCGGTCTTGACCGGGTGGTCTCCGTTGGGGGGGATGTCAGCCCCCGCTATGAAGAGAAGGTCATCGAAGAGACCGATGAGTACATCATCCGACTTGATTCCTGGGGCACCACGGCCAAGAACTGGAAGCACGCCAGCTCGACGCCCCACTGGATCGCCCGTACCCTCGTGGACAGGGAATCCTGGGAGGCCGCCAAGGCCCGGATGGTGATGACGCAGGACCGAGTAGACTGGGACTCCCTGAAGGAACACTATCCCTCATGGCGCAAAAGCGACTGGTGGATCCAAGGGACGCTGTGGTTCGGGTTCGACGCGACCCACGCACGCGTCGTCGGCACCGAACAGTTCCTGGTATGGATGGCGGAGGATCCCGAACTGGTGATCGATATGTTCAACACGGAACTCGACTGCAGTCTGGCTTTGCTCGACATGATCTGGGATGAGGGATACACCTTCAACTCCATCTTCTGGTGCGACGACATGGGGTACCGCAACGGGACGTTCTTCTCGGTCGATATGTACCGCGACATCCTGAGGCCTGTTCAAGAGCGCGCTATCGAATGGGCCCACGCCAAAGGCATCCCCGCGCACCTGCACTCGTGCGGCAACATCAATACGTTCGTTCCTGAACTGGTCGGAATCGGCTTGGACGCCCTCAACCCGCTGGAGGTTAAGGCTGGGATGGACCCGATCCATCTGAAGAAGACCTATGGCGACAGACTCGTCCTGCACGGCGGTATCAATGCGATGCTTTGGGACGACATTGACCAGACAGAAGCAGAAGTTCGAAGACTGCTACCCGCCCTGAAGCAAGATGGGGGCTACATCTTTCAGGAAGACCACTCTATCCCGGACAGCGTGAGCCTGGATGATTTCAGGCGGATTGTTGAACTGGCTAAGGAACTCGGTGGATACTAGTGTCCCGTCCCGCAGATGCGTTACGTTGGTGAAGTTCTGCCGCGCTGCTACTGACAACTCACGGGGCCGAGCGCTCGCCGCGCGTTCGGCAGTGGCACACTAGCAGTTCCCAACGGAAGCACCGGCCGTCGTCGGAGAGGAGAGATTCGAGTGGAAAGCATGACCTCACGGGAGATCGTGACCCGGGCCATTCACTTTCGTAACCCGCCGCGGCTGCCGGTGACAATGGGGTGCTTTGGGGTGGACGACACGGGCTGGGTCTTTGTCAAGCCCGTCTCCGGCTGGAATCCGAGTGTGGCTGGCGAGGACGAATGGGGCTGTGTTTGGCAGAGGACTGAGATAGAGAACATGGGGCAGGTCAAAGGGCATCCGCTCGCTGACATCAGGAGACTCTCGGGCTATCGTCCCCCGGATGTCCGCGACCCGTCGCGCTATATGGATATGGTTGCTGGGATGGATAAAGTTGAAGCTCAGGGCAAGTACGTAATCAGCAGCATCTTCATGGTGCTGTTTGAACGCATGCACTCCCTGCACGGGTTTGAAGACACACTGGTCGACCTCTACGACGACCGGTCTGCCATGGAAGACCTGGCTGACATGATCGTCGAAACGCATGTGACTTTGGTTCGGGAGGTGTCGCGCCGTTTTCGGGGCCGCATCAATGGCTGGCACATGACCGACGACTGGGGGACGCAGAGCGCCGCATTCATCAGTACCGACCTGTGGATGGACTTCTTCCTTCCCCGCTACAAACGCATCTTCGACGCGATGCATGAGGCTGATTGCGACGTCTGGGTGCACTCTTGCGGTAAGGTCAACGAGATCATCGAGGGCTACATCCGCGCCGGCGTCGACGTACTCAACCTGCAGCAGCCGCGCGCCCTCGGCATCCGCGAGATCGGCGAACGCTACCGCGGACGCATTGCCTTCCAGAGCTTGGCCGACATCCAGGCCACATTGCCGACGGGTGACCGGTGTCGGGTGACGGATGACGCCGAGGTGCTGATGGACCAATGGGCCAGCCCACAGGGCGGGTTCATCCTCAGCGACTACGGAGATGACGCCGCGGTCGGGGTGAAGGACGTCGGCATCAAGCGCTTCATGTACGACGAGTTCAGTCGGCTGTCGAGGGCACTATACGGCGAAGGGTTGCCAACCCCGACGCTGTGAAGCGGTGCTTCCGTCGGGAACTGTTAGAGTACCGGTGCAAAGCGCGGAATGAGTCCTCGACACCGCCATCTGGCTTGGATTGCAGCACCATGAGACACAAGAATTCAGCCACAGCCGTGAAGATATCCCGGAACGTCAGCTTCCTGCCCACGAGACCCGCCTGCATCGCCGGCGTCCTGATCTCCCGTCCGAACTGCAGCGCCATGTGCGGCCGGACGAAGTTGTAGTAACACCTCAGCAGTTCCAGCTGGCCGGCAAGACACTCGCCCTGCCGTGCATGGGTAGGACTGCGTCGCCGCAAGTAGGCTGATCCCTGGCGGATGGTGAGATTCAGTCTCTCGATGAAGGAGGTGTTGAGGCGGTCTGAGTCCTCTGAGTGAAGCAGGGCCTCCTCGAGCTGCCACGCGGACCCGATAGACAGGTCTCGCTCGACCTTGCTGACGCGGTTTTTGCGGCACGTCTTCATTACACGGCCATGGATACAGCCTCTACCAAACAGCCTGCCCAACACGATCCTGTAGTAGCGGTATCCGTCTGTGGTGATCAGTGGAATTCGGTCCCGCTCGCCTCTGTGGAAGGCATCCGCAAGCAGGCGCCTCACGTTTCGGTAGCTGCGCCGTCCGAGCACCATCGACACCCACAGTCGAGACCAGACATCGATAGCAGCCAGCACCCACTGCACCCGCTTCTTGCTGTCGATGAACGTGCGAGTCTCATCGGCCTGCAGCTCGGTGAGCACGTATCCTCTGAGCAGCCTGTCGCTGAAGCGCTCTGCGGCTTCTGCGGCCCGCTGGAGCCATCGAGCGACCGTGTTCCAGGACAGATGCATCACACGGGCGAGACCCGACTTCGACATCCCTTCCCCGCTGAGGACAGCCACCTTGTCGAACTGTGCTCTGGTGCACTTGAGGCGGTGGTACGGGGTGCCGAGGGAAGAAACGAACGTCCTGCCGCAGGCCGTGCACCGATAGCGACGGCGCCGCCCGCGCTTGAGCCTCAGAAGCCCGTGAAGGACGATGTTGCCCTTGCCGATCTTGCCCCACATGGCGCATTCTGCGTTCGGACACGGTCGATCCGTGACTGGCCTGCCCATGGTTGCCCCCGCAAACCGAAGTTAGGTATTGCGAAATCCTGGCGCAAGTTGTACCATGGGACCGGCTTACGGGCAAGAGCCTAACAGGCAGTGGAGGAAGCACCCGTCGCATGACAGCAGCGGGTGAGGCAAGCTCCGCACAGAGTGGTGAATGCCAGGTACCGGAGCCATAGGGAAAGGATAGACATGCTCGACCACAATCCGATGGAAGCGTGCACGAGGGGGGAGCGTTACGAGGCCGACGTGCCCGACACGCTGGACCTGGCGGACCGCATGGGCCTTGCGATCAACGCGCTCACGAACGTGTGGTATCCGGATGAGAACTGGGCACTGGGTTTCGTGGTGGATCTGTGCCGCCGCCCAGCCGAGCTCTATCCGAGCCACGTCACCGACGCCTACCTGAACATCCCGCCCAAGTTCCTGGAGGCCCTCGCCCTCTGCCGGCTGGGTTCAGGGAGTACGCAGCAACTGGACGTCGACCTGGAGGTGCTGAAGACCCAACTGAGTCTCCTCGGCGAGGACGGCCTCACCTACTGCCCGACCGACACGCTGAAGCAGTTCACCGAGCCGCGCGCCTTCGCGGAGGTATGGGGCGAAGGGCGGATGCTGCTGGCCCTCTCGATGTTGGCTCAGGTGGACGACGATCCGCGCTGGGCCGAGATCGGCCGGCGCAAGGTCGACCGGATGCTCGCCCTCACCCGCGAGAAGGAGGGGTTTCGCTTCCTCTGGAAGGGCCGCTACCGGCCGGGCGAGGGCGTCCCGGCGAACGCCGATGAGCCATCTGGCCCGATCGAAGGGGGCAGCCTGGCAGACCGCGGGCCGGACGGTGTCTTCAGCATGATCTACTCGGTGGGTGCGCTGGGCCACGGCGCGGGGCTCTTCTGCCGCGTGACCGGATACGAGCCGGCGCTGGAGCTGTCGAGGGGACTGGCGCGGTGGGCTTTGGCGCGCATGTTCAAGAACGAGGACGGCCGCTACGATTTCGGGCATTTTCACCACGGCGCCTATGCGCTGCTGGCGGTCCTCGAGTACGGCTACGCGGCCGGCGACCGCGAGGTGCTCGAACGCGTCGACGCCTGCTACCGGTGGCTGAGGGAGATGGGAGACCCCCTGATCGGCTTCTACACCGAGCACATGCCGGGCGAGCTGGGATTCCAGCGGGTCTTCAATCCCGTGACGTGGCGGGGCGCCACCGTCGAGATATGCGAGGTAGCCGACATGGTGGCGCTGGCCCTATACCTCACCAAGGCCGGCATGGGCGACTACTGGGACGATGTCGACCGATGGATGCGCAACATGTACGCGGAGGGGCAGATGCTCGAGGCCGGTTTCCTCGACCGCCTGCCCGATAGCCTCTTTACCCTCGCGCGCGGCGATCGGCCTCATACGGACACGCGCGACGTGGCCGAGCGATCCGTGGGTTCGTTCTTCGGCTGGATGCGTCCCGAGGACGGGCTGGGCGTTGTGCCGAGCGAGGAAGGCCCGAAGATGTCGGCACGTGCCTTCATGCACTGCTGCACGGCCAACGGCGCGCGCACGCTCTACTACGTGTGGGACAGCATCGTCGAGCGCGCGGGCGATGAGGTGCGCGTGAACCTGCTTCTGAACCGCGCATCGCCCTGGCTGGACGTCGACAGCTACCTGCCCGCCGAAGGGAAGGTGGTCCTGCGCATCAAGGACGCCGAAAAGGTGGCCGTCCGGATGCCGGAGTGGTGCAGGGCGAAGGACGTGCAGGTGAGCGTCGGGGAGGAGAAGCGCGCGGCGGTGGCGGACGGGAACCTCGTGAAGCTGCGCTGGCTTCGGCCCGGCGACCGCGTCACCTTGAGCTTCCCGCTGCCCGAGCGCGTCGTCCATCGCATGAT
>CAZXDF010000260.1:0-2834 GCA_964639345.1 uncultured candidatus Brocadiaceae bacterium
AATAGCAGAAGAAGAAGATGAGCAGCCCGTTGAGGACGACGTAGACTAACTGCAACTCCTCGCCCGGCGTGACCGCCCCCTTGACGAAGTCGAAAAGTTTGTACCACAAGCTGTCGTCTGCGAGCGCATCTGTCGCCACATTGGCGATGAGGGCCGGAAGCTGGAGCAGGGCGCTGGCGAAGATAAGGGGCATGACGCCGGCGTTGTTGACCTTCAAGGGGAGGTAATGCTTCTGGCCGCCGTAGACCTTGGGCCCGCGCACGTGTTTGGCCTGCTGGACGGGGATGCGCCTCTCCCCCTTGGTGATCAGGACTATGGCTACCACGAGGGCCACGAACAGCGCGATGAGGGCGACGCTCTTGAGCACGGCGTCCTGCTGGCTTCCGCCCTCGCCGCCCAGGTTCCGGGCCAGCAGGCCTATGCCCAATGGCAGGCGCGAGAGGATGTTGATCATGATGATGAGCGAGATGCCGTTGCCGATGCCATGCTCGTCGACCTGTTCCCCGAGCCACATCAGCAGCATCGTCCCGCTCATCAGCAGAAAGCCGTTCGAGAGGCTGAACCACAAGCCTTTCAACAAGGTATCGAACTGTTCGGCATGCACGATGCCGTAGGCCTGGAGGCTGCGGATCAGGACGGCGCCCTGGAGTATGCAGATGAAGACGGTGGCGATGCGGGTGTACTGGTTGAGCTTGCGCCGCCCGGCCTCGCCCTCCTTCTTGAGCCGTTCGAGGCTGGGCACGACGTTCATGAGCAGTTGAAAGATGATCGAGGCGCTGATGTAAGGCATGACCCCGAGGGCGAAGATAGCGCCGTTTCGATAGGCACCGCCCGTGAAGAGGTTGATCATGCCCAACAGCCCGCCGGCCTCATCCGCCGCACCGGCCAGCATCGAGGTGTCGACGCTGGGCAAGGGGACGTAGACCCCGACGCGGCATACGGCGATCAGGCCGACGGTTATCAGCAACCTGCGTCGCAGATCGCGGATGCGGAAGATATTCAAGGCTTGTTCGAGGAAAGGCATGGGTTTCTCAGAAAGCGCCCTCTACGAGTTACGATTCTTTCGGGGTCCTGGCAGCCGGCCGCGGTTTCATCTTGTTGCGCACCAGCTTCTTCGGGCCGGGGATGATCTCGACCGAGCCGCCGGCCGCCTCGATCTTGGCCCTGGCGCCCTCGCTAACGGCATGGGCGTGCACTTTCAAGGGCCTGTCCACCTCGCCCGTTCCAAGCACCTTGACCCCGTCCTTGCTGACCTGCTTGATGACGCCCCGCTGCCTGAGCGCCTGGGGTGTGACCTCGCTTCCGGGCTCGAAAACTTCCAGCCGACCCACGTTAACTACCGTGTAAGTCTTCTTGAACGGCTCGTTAGAAAACCCCACGCGAGGCAGGCGGCGGAACAGCGGCAGGTTGCCGCCGGTCATGCCGCGCGAGCTCCAGCCGCTGCGCGAGCGCGCACCGTCCATGCCCCGGCCACTGGTCTTCCCATGTCCGCTGCCGTGGCCTCGGCCGATGCGCTTACGCCGCTTGCGAGGGTGGGTCAGCGATTTGGCTTCGGAGATATCCATTGCTTCTATGCCTTGCTCTGGAACGCTTGCTTTTCTGTTGTATCGGTCCTCTTGCGGACCACAGCTCGCCCTGCTGGCTTGGAGTTCCCTACTCTTCCGGCTGTGGGTTCTGAGCGTCTGTTTCTTGCGGCCCCTGAGCCTCTTGCGACGGGGGTTCAGAGTCCGCGGGGGTTTCGGTCGACTCGGGAGCGCTCGTCTCGGGCCCCTGCGGGGCCTCTGTCTTGCTCGCCTCGGAGGCGACGTCGGTCGGGGGTGCCGCCTCTGGCTCCTGGGGGGCCTCTGCCTTGCTCGCCTCGGGGGCGACCTCGGTCGGAGGTGGTGCCTCCGGCGCCTGGGGGGCCTCTGTTTTGCTCGCCTCGGAGGCGACGTCGGTCGGAGGTGGCGCCTCTGGCTCCTGTGGTGCCTCGGGCCCCTGCGGTGCCTCCGGCGCCTGGGGGGCCTCTGCCTTGCTCGCTTCAGGGGCGACGTCGGTCGGAGGGGCCACCGTCTTGTCCTTCAGGACGAGCTGGGGATGGCGCAGGGCGATCTTCACGTTTCTCAGCCGCTCGACCTCGGCAACGGGCCGCATGAGCGCAAAGGCATTCATGGTGGCCTTCGCCAGGTTGAGGGGGTTGTTGCGGCCGATGGACTTCGTCAACACGTTGCGCACGCCCAGAACGTTCATCATGCTCCGCACGGTAGCCCCCGCCTTGACGCCGGTGCCCGGGGCGGCCGGCTTGATGAGGACGCGGGAGCTCTTGTGATCGCCGGTCTGCTCGTGACCGACGGTGTCGCCGATCAGAGGGACGGTGATCATGTCGCGCTTGGCTTCCTTGTTAGCCTTCTCGATGGCCATGGGCACGCCGCGGGCCTTGCCGTAGCCAAGGCCTATCTTGCCCTTGCGGTCCCCCACGGCCACCAGCGCGCCGAATGTCAGCGTGCGCCCGCCTTTGGTCACCTTGGTGTGGACGCGAATGGCGAGCACTTCGTCCTGGAACTCGCTGTCTCCGCGCCGACCACGCTTGTCACGTCTCTGCGTAAATGCTCGCCTCGCCATATCCTCTCCGCCTCATTCCACCCGGCCTCTTGCCGGGGCGACGTTGTCTGTCGGGTCCATGTCCCCTTAGAAACCTTCGGCGCCAGCCTCGGAAAACTGCTTTCTGGCGGCCTCCGCCAGGGCCTTGACGCGGCCGTGGAACCTGTATCCGGCCCGGTCGAACACGACTTTCTTGATCCCTTGCTCCAGACACTTCTGCCCGACCAGGTCTCCAAGCCTGCTGGAGGCTTCCA
>CAZXDF010000261.1:0-4992 GCA_964639345.1 uncultured candidatus Brocadiaceae bacterium
TGGAGGACCGCATCCCCGGCCAGCCGGAGCACATAGACGCTCTGGGTGCCCGTGCCAGCCGCCAGCCCGTAGAAGCTGCTCTCGCCCTCCGCCAGCTCGGCGCCCTGGAGAATCGCCTGCGCACTGATGACGGTACTGTGCGGCCCGCGCGTCTCCAGCATGATCTCGCGCTCGCTCATGCACCCCGCCACGCAGACGGCCGCCAGGAGAACCAACGCTCTTCCGCTCCGGATATGGTTTGGTCCGCTCACTTTCTCTGCTCCCTCGGTGAAACCGCTGCCCGGGCCAACTCGACCGCCTGCACGCAGAAGGTTATACCGGCGTCGGCGAGCTTTTGCAACGTTCGCCGTCCGGCCATCTCGGCGGATGGCGAAACCCGTCAAGGCCCGATTTCAGCGCCGCGAACCGCGCTGAACTCGTAGAGCTCCGGCTGGATGCCCGTAGCCGCCCGGTAGCCCGAGGCCAGGGCGTCGGCAAACCGCCCCGCTGCGGCGCGTTCCACCAGGTTCACCGTGCAGCCGCCGAACCCGGCGCCCGTCATGCGCGCCCCGAGCGCCCCCGGCTGTCGTCGCGAGATCCCCACCATGACGTTCAGCTCTTCGCAACTGACCTCGTAGTCGGCGTCGAGCGATTCGTGCGAGGCGTTCATCAACTCCCCGAACGCCGGATAGTCCCCGGCCTGAAGGGCCGCCACGCCCGCGCGGACGCGCTCGTTCTCGGTCACGACGTGCCGCGCGCGCCGATAGGCCGGCTCCTCGAGCAGGTCGCGGCGGGCCTCGAGCATCTCGGAGGAGACGTCCCTCAACTGCGTGACCCCTTCCACCCGGCGGCCGATGGCGGCTGCGGCGGCCTCGCACGTGGCGCGGCGCTGGTTGTAGGCGCTCGCCGCCAGCTCGTGGTGAACCATCGTGTTGCCGACCACGACCCGCACCTGCGCCGTGTCCAGAGGCAGAAGTTGGAATTCGAGCGACCGGCAGTCGATCATCACCGCGCGCTCCTGGCGGGCGTGCAGGCTGACGAACTGGTCCATGATGCCGCAGTTCACGCCGACGAAATCGTTCTCCGCCTTCTGGCACAGGAGGGCAAGCTCCGTGCGGTCCAGCGACTCGGGCGAAGCGGCGCAGAAGGCCAGGGCCGCTGCAACCTCGATGGCCGCCGATGAGCCCAGCCCCGCCCCAAGCGGCACGTCGCCGTGGATGATGGCCTCGAATGGTTTGAGCGGCCGGCCCGCATCCAGAAGCGCGCGCGCCACGCCCCGCACGTAGTTCGCCCACGGCTGGCCGGGGTTGAAGGAGATCCCGTCCAGATCAAACTCATCCCACTCGCCGAAGTTCTCGCTCCACACGCGCACCGGCCCGGCGTCGAGGGGGCGGAAGAAGAACCGGACCTCCCGGTCAACGGCCATCGGGAGGACGAAGCCCCCGTTGTAGTCGGTGTGCTCGCCGAGGAGGTTCACGCGGCCCGGCGCGCGGGAGCAGAGCAGGCCGTCGGCCGAGCCGAAGGCGCGGGCGAACTTCTCGATCATCTGCTGCACGGTCCGGTGGTTCACGTCGCCCTGAGTCCTTCTGCTGCCGCCCTCTCGCGGCTCACGCCTCGGGTGCGACCCGGGCCTGGGCCTGCCCGGCGGCGCCTCTTGCCCGAAGCACGCCTGCCACGGTCGCAACGCCCTTGCAGGTCACAAACAGCGCCAGCACGAGCAGGGAGAGCGCGATCACGGCGAGACCGTAGTGGGGGTCCTTGCCCTCGGGGGGGCGGAGGAACCCCACGAGCTGGTAGACGAGGGCCGCCGCCGTGGTCAGAAGGATGAGCACTGCCGGCACGGCGGCGTAGAGCCAGCGGCGGCCGCGAGTTGTGAGGTAGCCCGTCACCACGATCAGCGCCAGGGCGCCGATCAGCTGGTTGGCGGAGCCGAACACGAGCAGGATCGTCTGGTATCCGACCAGCGCCACCGCGCCGCCGCATATCCCCACGAACAGCGTGGCCACGTAGCGATTGCGGAACGCACGCACGCCGAAGGTCTCGCCCAACAGCTCAGTCGCCACGTAGCGCGAGATGCGGGTGGCCGAATCCAGCGTCGTCATGACGAAGGTCTTGAGCATGGTGATGCCGATGAGCGCGCCGAACGTTGCGCCGAACATCGCCTTCGTCAGCTCGCCGTAGCCCGCTCCGAACGCCTTGATCGGATTGCCGCCCGTCGACTTGTCCATTAGCTGCTGGAACACGAACCCTTCGGTAGCACCGGTTGGCAGGTCCTTCCAGTACAGCCCCGCCGAGACCGCGATCACGGCCATGAGCGCGAGGGCCGACTCCAGAATCATTGCGCCGTAGCCCACCCGCCCGGCGTCCGCGGCTCGGGGCAGTTGCTTGGACGTCGTGCCGCTGCCGACCAGGCAGTGGAACCCGCTGATCGCGCCGCACGCGACAGTCACGAACATCAGCGGCCAGAGCCACCCCGGCCCGCTGCTGAAGGCTACGTAGGCCGGGCTCTTGATCTGCGGGTGCGAGATCACGATGCCCAGGAAACCGGCAGCCATCCCGAAAAGCAGCACGCCGCTGCCCAGATGGTCGCGCGGCTGAAGCAGCAGGCTCACGGGCAGAACGGCGGCCACCATGCCGTAGATCAGCAGTATGACAGTCCACCAAGTCGCGGCGCTCGCCACCGGCAGGCTTACCGGCATCGCCACGCCCAGCGCGAGCAGCCCCCCCAGCAGCGCCAGGCCGATGACCGTGCTGACCAGGAGCGGAAGCGCCGTACGGTAGACCAGCAGACCGACGACCATCGCCACTGGAATGAGCCCGAAGGTCGGGACGACCACCTGCGGCGTCCCCGCCAGCGTCTTGCCCGCGATGTCGGCGAAGATGCCAACCACGAGGATGAGCGTGAGCAGCACGAAGATGCTGAAGACGATCTTCGCCCACCTGCCGAGCACGCTCTCGCTCAGGTCGCCGATGGTCTTCCCATCGTTCTCGACCGAGGTGCTCAGCGTCAGATAGTCGTGCACGCCGCCCATGAAGATCGCGCCGAAGACGATCCACAGCACCGCCGGCAGCCAGCCCCAGAACAGGCAAGCTACCACGGGACCGACGATCGGCATTGCGCCCGCGATGGAGGCGAAGTGGTGCCCGAACAGCACGAACCAGTGCTTGGCCGGGACGTAGTCGACGCCGTCCCCCAGCGTATGGGCCGGCGTGGGCTTCTCGAGGTCGAGACCGGCCCACTTGGTAATCAGCCGCCCGTAGAACCGGTAGCCGAGGGCGAGCGCGCCGACGCCGAGCGCCGCCAGAAGGAGCGAGTTCATGACGAGCTGTCTCCGCAAACGACCATGCCGAACAGATCCTTGACCCCAGTAGATCACCCGGTGCGTCTTCGGGTATCCGCTACGGGGCCGCGGCAAACAAAGCGGCTCCAAAAGTGACCAGGGCGATGACCAGGGCCAACACCTGCGCGATGACGTTGAAGATCCAAACCACCAACGCCCTGGCAAAGCTGGTTCCATACACGCCCTGGATAACGAAGACAGCGAATATCAATCCCAGAACAAACCCGAATATCGTTCCTATGACCGGCAGAATCGAGCATACTCCGGCTATGAGCCACGTGATCACAGCCACAGCCACAGCCGCCACTACCGACTTGCCGAAGGTAGCGTTACGCACGCCGGCCATCTTGGCGCCCACCCACATGAACATACCGCCAATAAGCGCACTGAGAATCACGAGCCCCACAAGAATCCCCAGAATCGCCCCGAAAGCTTCCATGACTGATCCTCCCATCTAAAGTTGCACCAAACCGAAGCTCCTGCCAAGGCCCCGCCGCCGCACAGATTCCAAAGGCGAAAGACCGGGCGTCACAAAGCAGGACCTACCCCGGCCGATTCCCGGTCGTCTGCGTTATCGGTACCGCGCCATGTAATCCCTCGTCCTATACTCCGCCACCATCCCCTCGTCCAGCGGATACCGGCCGAACTCGCGGGCCGCCTCGAGCATGGCCCGGTAGTTCTCCGGCCGCACGCCCGGGTGGATGCTGTTGGAGGAGGCCAGGATGTGCCCGCCGCCCGGCGAGGCCTTCGCGATGGTCTCCTTGACCGCTTCGACGACGTCCTCGGGCGTGCCGCGAGAGAGGATGTGGTCGCAGTCCACGTTGCCCGCGAGGCTCACCCGATGACCCACCCGCTCCTTCACGTCGCCGATGTCCATGCGCGCCACCGGCTCGATGGGGTCCAGGCAGTCGATGCCAGTCTCCAGCAGCGAGTCCATGATCGGCCACAGGTAACCGTCCGTGTGCTTCAGGAAAGGAAGGCCGTGCCCGTGCGCCACGTCGCAGCACCGCTTCAGGTAGGGGGCGATGAACTCATCGAAGTGCGCCGGCGACATCATCGGCCCGAGGTTGGAGGCATAATCGTCCCCTCCGCACAACACGTCCACGCCCGCCTCGGCCGCGCGCTCCAGCACGCGCAGCTTGAACGCGATGACCTTCTCCGCCACACGGTGCGCCAGCGCGGGGTTGAGCGCGTAGTCCATGAACAGGTTCTCCATCCCGCGCAGGTAGTGGCTGAACTCGAACGCGTCGTGGCCGAGGAACACGATGGCCCGCTCGCCCCCAAAGCGCTCGACGGCCGCCTCCAGGTCGCCGAGCCGATAGTCCGCATCCGGATCGGGCGGCTCCCACCTGTCCAGGTCAGCCTCGGTCTTGATGGGGTGATCGACGCAGTAGGGGACCTTCTGCTCGTTCACGCGCCAGGTGAGGCCCCATTCATCAACGAAGGTCAGATCGTCGATCTCCCTGTCGACGCGGGAGTTCTCGAACACGGTGATGGCGTCCAGGTCGTCGGCCTCTACGAAGTCCGCCAGCAGCTCGAAGACGCCCTCGGAGCCCTGCTCGTAGCGGGCGCTGCGTGCGCCGTCGAACATGTCCGGGTACAGAGCCTCGATGACGGGGCGGTTGACGATCAGTTCCCAGATCGGCACCCGGTCGGGCTGCCCGCCGCGGAT
>CAZXDF010000262.1:0-4570 GCA_964639345.1 uncultured candidatus Brocadiaceae bacterium
CGCAGAAATGACGGGTCGAGGAGTTCCACTTACTCAGGGTAGCGGAGGCGCTCCCAGCGCCCGTTGGACGGGCGTCTCGCCTCCGTCGCCGCCGAGGGCGGCGGCGCTACCCATGGGGGTGTGGCAGTCGCACCCGTCAAAGCAAGGTTGACAAAGCACTAGCCTCTCAGCTTGGCCCCTGCCACAACATCACCAGCGCGATGGCTGCGGCCAGCATCGCCGCAGCAACGGCGAAGACGACCAGCTTGCGCTTGCCGCCGGCAGGTCCAACGACTGAGGTCTTCTGCAATGACCGCGTGAGGACCTCATCACTCGCATCCTTATCCAAACGGTGTGGCGCACCCACACCCGCGGTGACCATGCTTTCGTCCTCGAACCCGGCGGCCGAGACCTCCCTGCCAGCGAGGATCCCCTCGAGGTCTTCGCAGAGATCTTCGTAATTCTGGTACCTCAGGTCGGGATTCTTGGCCGCCATCTCCTTGATCACGTCGCAGACTGCATCCGGAAGCTTCGGTACATGCGTCTTGGGCGTGGGCAGAGGGGCCTGCACGTGCTTTGTCATGATCTCAAAAGCGGTTCCGGTGTATGGCACATGCCCGCACACGAGGTGGTAAAGGGTCATGCCCAGGGAGTAGATGTCCGAGCGGACGTCCACTTCCTTGGCGCTCATTATCTGCTCCGGGCTCATATAGTAGGGCGTGCCCAGGCTTGTTCCCGTCCTCGTAAGGCGGACCCTGCCCGGATCGGGGGTGATCTCCTTGGCCAGGCCGAGGTCGGCAATGCGGGCGACGCCATCGCTGTCGATCATGATGTTCGCCGGATTCACGTCGCGGTGCATGACGCCCTTCCTGGCGGCGTATCCGAGGCCGTCGCCCACCTGCTTCACTATCTTGACTGCCTCGGGCCAGGCCAGCTTGCCCTCCGTTTCCACCATCTGGCTGCACGTCGGCCCGTCAATGTATTCCATCACCAGATAATGCGCGCCGCCTTCGTGGCCCGAGTCAATGACGCTGATTATGTTCGGATGGCGCAGTCGGGCGGCCAGACGCGCCTCACGGGCAAATCGCTCCGCAAACCGCGGATCCTTCGTGGTCAGGTGTGCGGACAGCACCTTGATGGCTACCGGGATTCCCAGCGTCCGGTGCCGGCCCAGGTACACCGTTGCCATACCCCCTTCGCCGATCTTCCGCTCGATGGTGCATTTCCCGCAGACCACCGGCGGCTGCTCCGCACCCATCACCGCACTCCTCCGAAGTGGAACCCGCGCCGCGAAAGCCCCCGCACCTCCGCATCGTCACGCACAAGTCTACATCGCTGACCCCGGTTTGTCAATCCCCGTTACATGCTGAAACTGCGGCTGCATGCCGGTTCCAGGAAGTCCGCTGCCGGGCGGACTTGGCCTTGCAAGGCTGCTGGCGGGCCAGGGGGACAACCACGGCCGCCGGGCCGGGCATCCAGCGCAGCGAGAAGGGGCTTGCGAATCAGTCGATTATGCGGGGAACCTGGAAGCAGCCTTCGCTCTGCTCCGGGGCGTTTCCGAGGGCTTCGTCCCGAGGAAGGCTCTCGCCGGGGGCGTCGTCGCGGAACACGTTCACCCCCTCGGCGACATGCATCAGCGGCTCAACGCGCTCGGTGTCCAGCTCGTTGAGCTTCTCGACATACTGGAGGATCGAGTCGAGCTGCTCGGCGAAGGTCGTCTTCTCCTCGTCGGTCAGTTCCAGGCGGGACAGGTGCGCGACATACTCGACCTGCTCTCTCGTGATGGCCACGGCCGCCTCGTCACGCGAGGGAGGGTTTCTGTATCTTGCCGCTCTTGAGGCACTTGGCGCACACGCGCACGGTCTTCACCGTGCCGTTGACGACGGCCCGGGTGCGCTGCAGGTTGGGCCGGAACTTGCGCTTGCTAACGCCTGTGATCTTCAAGCCGATCCCGCCCCGGTACTTGGGCCGGCCCCGGCGGCTGTACTTGGTCCCGCTGGTGGTATGCTTGCCGCAGAATTGACAGATTCTTGACATTTCCCCTGTGCCTCGAACTGGAAGCCTCGTGCGGAAGTGAGTGCAGAGCCCCATAGTATACGCGAGAGCCGCCGGATTTCAAGCGAAAGGCGGCAGGCCCGACGGCTCGCTAACGCACCATGAAGGACCGGGCCGCTCCGATGAGCCCGGCGTCATCGCCAAGCTGCGCGAAGCAGATCCGCACGTTCTCTCTCGATGCGTCCATGGCGCGCCGGTCGACTTCCTCCCGAATGGGCCCCATGAGCACCTCCCCCGCCCCCGTCACGCCGCCCGACATGACGATGACCTCCGGGTTCAGGATGTGCATGAGGTTCGAGATTGCCATCCCCAGGTAGCGGCCGGTCATGGCCATGTTCTTCCGCGCCGCCTCATCGCCCGCGCGGGCCGCCTCGTAGATGTCCCTGGAAGTGAGCGCATCGCCAAGCCCGGCCAGACCCGTAGCGCGCCCCTCGACGATGGCTTCCTTCATGCGGCGGACGATTCCCGTGGCGCTGGCAAAGGCCTCGATGCACCCCCGCTTGCCGCAGCTGCAGGGCGGGCCGTCGGGGTCGATGCACATGTGCCCGATCTCCCCCGCCACGCCGCCGAAGCCGCTCCACACCCTGCCGTCGAGCACGACCCCGCCCCCGATGCCGGTGCCCAGCGTGAGCATGACCAGGGAGGATGTTCCCCCGCCGGCGCCGACCCACTGTTCGCCCAGCGCGGCGGCGTTCGCGTCGTTTTCCAGGCTGCACGGCATGCCCGCGCGCTCCTCCACCATCCGGGAGAGCGGGAGGTCCGTGAAACCCGCGAAGTTTGTCGCCAAAGCAACCTCGCCGGCACGCGAATCGATCAGGCCGGGCGAACCTATGCCGACGCCCGACGCGCGCCCGACCCCTTCGTGAACGGAGTCGGCGCATTCACGCGCCGCATCGGCGATGCGGCCGGCGACTGCGTCGGGTCCGGCGAATGCATCCGTGCTGCGCCGGCATCGATACAAGACCTTGCCGTCGGTTGATACGGCTCCGGCCTTGATGTTCGTCCCGCCGAGGTCGACGCCGATGACGATATCCTGCATTGCTCATGTGCCTCGAGATGTGGCGCGACGGCCCGGAACACGGAGTGGCGACATGGTAGCGCCGCCGGCGGGGCCAGTCAAATCCGACGCCTGCAGGGTGCCGGGCGCCACGGTTTTCTTGCATGTCGACGCCGCAGCGAATAAGCTCATGAGGCCGCAGCCCCGACCCGCGCGGGAGGAACACGGCAGGGGAAAGGGAGGACGAGCGCGAAAGAATGATCATAACCGTCACGTTGAATCCGTGCTTCGACAAGACGCTCGAGGTGCCCGGCTTCCAGGTCGGCCAGCACGCCCGGGCGCGACTGTTGGCTCTCGTGCCGGCAGGCAAGGGCGTGAACGTCGCCAAGGGGGTGGCCAAGCTGGGCGGGGAGGTCGGCGCCTGCATTCTGATCGGCCACGGCGAGGCGCAGGCCTTCCGAGACAGCTTCGCCGGGCAAGGCGTCGAGTGCGCCGCGTGCGAGGTGGCGGGAGTCACGCGCACCAACACGACGGTCCTGGACCCGGCCGGCCACACCACGACCCACCTGAGGGAGCATGGCTTCACGGTGTCGCCACGCGAGTTGGCGGCGCTGCGTGGCACGCTTCTGGACCTTGTCGGCGCGCATCGAACGCGGTGCGAAGAGGTCACGCTCGTCTTCGCGGGCAGCCTGCCCCCGGGGCTGGGGCCGGCGGATTTCGCTGCCCTCCTGGCCGACTCGTGCCGCTGCGGCGCACGCCTCGTGGTCGACACCAGCGGGGAGGCGTTGTGCGCCGCCGTGCGGGCCGGTTGCCTCGACACGATCAAGCCGAACCTGCTGGAGCTGGGACAATGCCTGGGCCGCGATCTGGACGCGCGCGATGGGCCGGACGGCGCGTCGGATCTGTTGGACCGCGTGGGGAGGGTGCTTCTGACGTTGGGCGAGGGAGGCGCATGGGTCATCGAGAATGACCTGTGCATCGGCATGAAGTGCCCGCTGCCGGCGGCGGAGCAGCGCAACAGCGTCGGTGCCGGGGACGCCTTCCTGGCCGGGTGGCTCTACGGATGGTCGCGGTTTGGCGAACAGGCGACGGCGCTGCGCTGGGCGGTGGCCGCCGGGGCGGCCTGTCTGCGGAGCGAGACTACGGTGGACTACCGGGTCGAGGACGTCCGGGCGATGCTGGAACGGTGCGAGCCGATCTGACCACGTTTCCTCCGGTTGGGACTGCGCCGTCTCCTTGCAAACCGGGAGGCAATACACTACAAACGCATGGGCCTTATTGATCTTTGGGAAAACTAAAGGAAGAGGCGTAGCCCGACCGTCCCGGTCGGGTTTGAACGGCCGCACGGGCCGGACCCTATGGGTGCCAGCCTACTCCGCCGAAGCAGCTTCGGCTGCGACGGCCGGACGGGCTAAGGCGTAGCCTTGCCCGTGGCCGTGGGTGCTGTGTAACGCACGGACTATCCTTATGGATTGGTCCTTGGCAGCAAGCAGTACATTGGGCCGGCCTGAATCTGCTCTGAGAGCAGTCAATGGGTTT
>CAZXDF010000263.1:0-11332 GCA_964639345.1 uncultured candidatus Brocadiaceae bacterium
TCGACAACCTGTTCCGGGGAAAGGCCTCCGCAACGCTGGAGGTGTTCCAGCAGCCGCTGCTCCCCGAACAGGTCGTCCTGTGGATTCTTGGCCTCGGTGATGCCGTCGGTATAGAGCAGGATCACATCCCCAGCCTGGAGCTGCGCGCTGCGTCCGACGGCGGCGAAGTCCGATACGGTTCCCAACGGCATCGCTCCTTCGCGATCGAGGACCCTGGCAGACTGGCCGGCCCGCAACAGGAGCGGGGGCGGATGGCCGGCGTTGGCGAAGACCATGGCTTTCTGCTCCGGTTCGTAGACTCCGCAGAAGAGCGTCACGAAAAGTCCTCGCGATCCGCACGCCTTCAGCAGAATGCCATTGGCCCGGTCAAGGATGGCGGCGATCCCCCCAGTGTCCGCACTCGCCAGGGGAATGCCACGCACTATGCTCAGGCATTCGGCGGCGACGAGGGCGGCCGCAAGCCCTTTTCCGGACGCATCCCCCACTACGAAGCCGAGTCGGCCCTCAGGCAGTTCGATTGCATCGTAGAAATCGCCTCCGACAACCCGGGCTTGCTCCGTGTTGGCGAATATCTCCAGACCCGGCACCCTTGGCAGTTGCGCGGGGAGCATCGCGCGTTGAACCTCGGCGGCGATCTTGATTTCGCTCTCCAGGCGTTCTTTGACCGCGGTCGTGCGGCGAAGTTCGTCTATGTGACTATTCAGGGACGCCACCATACGGTCGAAGGCACCGGACAGGACGCCGACTTCGCCTCCGATCTTCAGGCCCGCGGGTCGGTCCAGGCGGCCCTCGCCGATCTTGGCGGCCTCGGCGGCAAGCTGCTGAATCGGAGTGGCGATACGGCGGGAGAAATGAAAGGACAGGAATCCGCCCAAGAGAAGCAGAAACCCCGCGACGCCCGCCATATACATGATGGCGCGCCGCATGAGGGCGTTGCGGCTTGCGTCGAAATAGGCCAGAAGGACGTGCTGCCTGTTCTCAATGGAGATGGGAGAGCCGACGAATAGCCGGTTTGCTTCGAAGCGCGTGAAGGGGACGCCGCTCTCCATTACCAGGCGGAGTTCCCCGAGGAGACCCGTGTCCCAGATCCTGCCGCCTGCCGTGACCCCGGCGGGTGTGACGTCCATACGGACATGCCCGTCCGGCTCGACCACCTGACAGCGAAGCATCCCAGCGGTCGTCACCAGGGATTGCGCCAGCTTGGCCGGCGCCATCCCGGCAGTGAGTTCCGTCAGAGAGCCGGCCCGGTATCCCACCTGCACGATCCGCGGGCGGTCGATTCCTGAGACGGCCGCGTACTTGAAGTCTTTGCCGTCCAATCGGAGGGGCATGGCGCGCTGGACGATTTTACCGCGTTCCATTCCCAGCAGCGCCCAGAACTCGTGCGCTTGATCACGCCAGGTCTGCACGCTCGGGAAGGTAAAGTCGGCCTGCCCGCCGTAGTGCAGATAGGCCCGACCTTTCTCGTCAGTGATGCGGAACTCGTCAATGACGGTGTGCTCGGCGATGGTTTCGGGGCGCGCTCTGATTTCTTCCGGGGACATATTCGCACGGTTCTCGGCGATGTCCACGAGGTGCGCGGTCAGGGCGGCTTGGGCAATCATCTGCGCCCCGATGAGATCCTCGGCCTTGCCGGGTTGTTGGAGCGCAAGCTGCCCCGCCAGCTAATGAAGGTCCGTCAGGGCCAGGGCCCGCTCTCGGGACTCTTCGAGGAACGCCTGGTGAGTGCGAACAACCAGAAGGTAATCTGCCCCGAGCGCGATCCCGACGACGGACGCGAAGGCCAAGAGCAGTCTCATGCGAAGCGCCATGGCACATTCTCCCTTATCTCCGGAAACCGTCCGGTGTCCTACTATCCACTCTATACCCCCCGTGGCCTGAGGTCAACGCTTGAATCTGTCGCCGGCGAGTTGCGGAGAACCCGGCTTTGCTTTATCCTGAAGGCGCCTTGATGGTACCGACCAGAAGTCAAGATCCAGGCTCACAGGGGTGTAGAGCGCGATGGACGAAAGCTTGGCCGATTTGATACGCGTCTCCAATGAGGTTGGCCGCGACCGCGATCTGGTTCAGGGCGGCGGGGGAAACACGAGCGTCAAGACCGCCGAGGGGACGATGTACGTGAAGGCCAGCGGCACGGCGCTGGCGGAGATGAGCGAGGGGCACGGCTACCGGCTGGTGGATGTGGAGCAATGCCTGGCCATACTCCACGACGATGGGCTGGCGGCCATGGAGTCGGCCGAACGCGACGCCGAGGTTGTGCGCCGACTGGTGGAGAGCTGCCGGGATGAGAACGAGGGCCGCCCGTCGGTTGAGACCACGCTCCATGCCCTCCTCGGTCCCTGTGTGGTGCATACGCATCCGTCCGTGATCGGCGGCCTGCTGTGCGCGAACGGTGGCCGCGCGGCCCTGGAAGAGATCCTTGCTGATGCCGATCCGCCCCCTCTCTACGTCGAGTATTGCGATCCCGGGTATCCCCTGGCTGCGAGGATGGGCCAGGCTCTGGCCGAATACCGCGAGCGGACCGGGCGGCTGCCGGAAATCGTATTTCTGGAGAACCACGGGCTCTTCGTGAGCGCCGGCGACGCCGACACGGCCCTGGAGCTTACCCACAGCACGTTCGCGGCGGTCGAGGGGGCGTGGCGGGCGCGTTCGCGGGAGGTCCATGAACGCAGGGCGCCGGCCTTCCCGCGCCAGGAAGAGGCCGTGCTGATCGGCGGACTCTGCTCATCGCTGCGGCGGACCTACTCCGAGCTTCTGGGGCGGCCGGTGCTGGTGCGGTTCGGCCTCGGCGATCCGGTCAAGTTGCTCCTTTCCCGCCCGGACGTCAAGGAACTTACCAGTGCCGGGCCGCTCGTGCCCGACCAGGTGGTCTACTGCCTCGGGGCCGCCCTGTGGGTGAGGATGCCCGAGGACCCCGCTGAACTGCGCTCGCGGGTGGAAGAGGCGGTGAGTGGGATCGCGGCGGGGCCGGCAACGCCGACATGCCTCCTGGTGGACGGGCTGGGTCTGTTCGCCGTGGGCACTTCGCCGAAGCTCCTCGAAAGCGCCCTGTGCACGATGGAGGCCGGCCTTCAGATGCTGGTAGTGGCGGCGGCCTTCGGCGGGCCGCGGGCGCTTCCAAAGGAGGCCGCTGAGCGCATGGGGAGCTTGGAGGCCGAGCACTACCGCCGCAGCCTCTTCGCCGGACAGGATGCCCAGGACCCCCTGAGTGGGCGCGTGGCAGTGGTCAGCGGCGCGGGCAGCGGGCTGGGCCGGGGCATCTCGATCGGGCTGGCCAAGAGGGGCGTGCACGTCGTGCTGGCGGACATCGACATGCCAGCCGCACAGGAGACCGCCTCCCGCATTGCAGAGGACGGCGGCGCCGGGACCGGTCTGCCCGCCAAGGCCGACGTGACAAGCGAGAGCAGCGTCCGCGACCTCTTCGAGTATACCACCGCGCACCTTGGCGGCGTCGACACACTGGTGAACTGCGCGGGCCTCGGGCCGCTCTATCCGCTGGCGGATTTCCCCGTCGATGTCTGGCGAAAGGTGCTGGAGGTGAACCTGACGGGCTACTTCCTGATGGGGCGCGAGGCGGCGAAGGTGATGGCGCGCCAGGGCACCGGCGGCAGCATCGTCAACATCTCCTCGAAGACCGGCCTCGAGCCTTCCAAGAACCACAGCGCCTATAACGCCACCAAGGCCGCTGAGATTCACCTGGCCCGCGGCTGGGCCCTTGAACTTGCCGAGGACGGCATCCGCGTAAACACAGTCTGCCCGGGCAACGTGTTCAAGGAATCGAAGATATGGAACGAGGACTACATCAATGCTCTGGCACAGAAGCGCGGCATCAGGCCCGAGGAGGTCATCCCTCACTACATCGACATGACCGCCCTCGAGCAGGATGTAGAGTGGGATGACATAGCCGATGCGGTGGCGTTCCTGACGAGCCCGGCCGCCTCGAAGATCACGGGTCAGACGCTGGTTGTGGATGCTGGGCAGGTGTTTGTGCGGTAGGGTCACGCCGCGCCGAAGGAATTCGCGCGGCGCGCGACGAAATACGTAGGCTCGTTTCCGGATCATAGCACAATGGCCTTGAGAATCGCCATCCTGGTTCTTGGCCTGTTTACCGCGGCCTGTTGGATCATCGTTATGTATCAGTGGGTAAGAAGCGGCATGCCGATGCCAAGGTGGCTGCATGTCGTTGCCCTTGCTGCGCTAGCGGTGGGGATAGTCTGCGCCGTCTATGTGGCTGCTCTTCACGTGCTGACGTTTCGCAGGTGTGTGCTTCTCGTTCTGGGTTTGCCTGCTCTCGTCTACGCCATGTGGGCCTGGATGTTCGGACCGGGGCTCAACAAAGGAATCTAGCGTTTTCTCAAGTCAGACATGAAGGGTCGAGGACTTCCACTTACTCAGGGTAGCGGAGGCGTCTCGCCTCCGTCGCCGCCGAGACGGCGGCGCTACCCATGTGGGTGTAGCAGCTGCACCCGTCAAAGCAAGGCTGAAGGAACACCAGGAGCCATATGGCAGGCCTGGCATGAAGCGGAACGGATCCCAAGAAGCTGCTTGTCGGATGCCAACTAGTAGGATGACAAGATGGTAAAGGACCTGGGCGGCAAGTGGAAGCTGCGGCGGGCCGGAGGAGAGGACCCGCTTGCGGCCGCGCGGAAGAAAGACGGATGGCTGCCGGCCCATGTGCCCGGCTGCGTGCACACGGACCTGATGGCAGCCGGTGAGATTCCCGACCCGCATTACGGGATGAACGAGCTCCAGGCGCAGTGGGTCGAGGAGGAAGACTGGCTCTATGCGCGCACGTTCGACTACGCCGCCGAGCTGGGCCAGGCCGAGCGCGTGGACCTGGTCTGCGAGGGGCTGGACACCTACGCGACGGTCCTGCTCAACGGCAAGGAGGTGGGCCGTGCCGACAATATGTTCTGCACCTGGCGCTGGGACGTCACCGGGCTGCTCAAGCGCAAGGGCAATCGGTTGTTGGTGCAGTTCCAATCGCCCAAGAGGGTTTCGGAGGCCCTGGAGGCGACGCACGGACGGCTGGCGGGCGACTCCGATAACTCGTCCAGGTCGTATGTGCGCAAGGAGCAGTGCGCCTTCGGCTGGGACTGGGGGCCGCGACTGAACACCAGCGGGGTCTGGCGCGGCATCTTCCTGCACGCCTACACCGCGGGGCGCATCGCGGACGTCTACGCGCCCGTGGACTGGACCGATCCGAATGCGCCGGCCATCAAGCTCCAGGTGACCGTCGAGGGCACGCGCGCCGCCGACGCGGCCCTTGACGCCGTCCTGAAGGCGCCCGACGGCTCCGAGCAGAACGTGAAGCTCGCGGCGCGCCTGCAAGAGGGAGCCAACGTGCTGAAGGCGGATATCCCGCCCGAGCGCCCGCAGCTCTGGTGGCCGGCGGGGCAGGGGCCTCAGAACCTCTACGAACTCCGTGTGAGCGGCAGCATCGATGCCAGGCCCGCCGACGGCCGGCTCGCCGGTTCCGCCCCGCTGAAGCTCGGTCTGCGCCGCGTCGAGCTCCGGCGGGAGAAGGACGAGGAAGGGGAGTCCTTCGTCATCTGCGTCAACGGCCGCCCGCTGTTCTGCA
Source organism: uncultured candidatus Brocadiaceae bacterium (assembly GCA_964639345.1). Lineage (GTDB taxonomy): Bacteria > Planctomycetota > Brocadiia > SM23-32 > SM23-32 > CAZHPE01. The sequence goes on from CAZXDF010000263.1 coordinate 5,582, forward strand.
AAGGGGCGGACTGGATACCGGCCGACACGTTCCTGCCGCGAGTGACGGCGGAACGTTATGAGGACCTCGTGCGCAAGGCCGCCGGCGCGAACATGAACATGCTCCGCGTCTGGGGCGGCGGCATCTACGAGGCCGAGGAGTTCTACGATGCGTGCGACCGCCTGGGCGTGATGGTGTGGCAGGACTTCATGTTCGCCTGCGCCGGGTACCCGGACAACCTGCCCTGGTTTATGGACAGCGTGCGGCGCGAAGCCGAGCAGAACGTGCGCCGATTGCGCAACCACCCCTCGCTCGTCCTGTGGTGCGGCAACAATGAGAATCACTCGGGCATGCACGACTGGAACGTTGAGCCCGGGGAGCCCTGGGGGGAGAGGATCTACGACGCCCTGCTGCCGGAAGTGTGCAAGGGCCTCGACCCGGACCGGCCCTACTGGCCCGGCAGCCCCTACGGCGGCGCGGAGCCCAACGCGGTCGGGAGCGGGGATCAGCACTGCTGGGCCGTGTGGCATGGGGGGCGACCGGCGAGCTTCTACCGCACCTACAACGGCCGGTTCGTGAGCGAGTTCGGCATGCAGGCGCCGCCCGCCCTGGAAACCATCCGCCGATACATCCCTTCCACCGGGCGGCAGATGCAGAGCCGGGTCATGGCGCACCACAACAAGTGCCACGAAGGCGCCGAGCGGCTCTATCGCTACCTCGCCTCCTACTTCCGCGTGCCGAGCGATTTCGAGGACTGCGTCTACCTGATGCAGCTCGTCCAGGGCGAGGTGATCAAGACCGGCGTCGAGTACTGGCGCAGCCGCGCCGGCCGCACGGCGGGTGCGCTGTTCTGGCAGCTCAACGATTGCTGGCCGGGAACGAGTTGGAGCTGCATCGACGGGGACCATCGGCCGAAGGCCCTCCACTACTACGCGCGGCGCTTTTTCGCCCCGGTGCTGGCGGCCATTGCGCATGAGGGGGGCGTCCTCAGCGTCAGCGTTATCAACGACCGCCCGGAGCCCTTCGAAGGCGTGCTGGTGTGCGGAATGGCGGACCTGGACGGTTTCGACGTCTGGACCGCGGACGTTGAGGCGAAAGTCCCGGCCGGCAGCGCCCGGGAGGTGCTGGTGAGGGAGGGCGACGATCTGGCCCTGAGCGATCCCACGCGCCAGTTCATCTGGTGCCGGCTGCTGGAGGACGGTGCGCCGGTGAGCGCGAACACCCATTTCTTCGCCCCCTACGCCCAGATCCCGTTCGCGTCTGTCGACTGGGAGGTGCGGGTCAACGCGCTGGGCGCGGTGTCTCCTGCGCGCCAGAGCCGCTTCGGCAACGGCGCGAGCTATGAGGTGGAATTGGAGAGCAGCGCCTTTGCCAAAGGCGTCTGGGTCCGCCTCGACGGAGTGGAGGCAGAGGTGGATGAGAACTACTTCGACGTGCTCGAATCGGTCCCGGTGAAGGTGCGTCTGACGACGCCGGGGGACCTCGACGCCGAGACGGTCGCGCGCCGCCTGCACATCCGGACGGTCGCCGACACCCGGTGACCTGCCTGCCCTCGTTCTCCTGCCCGTGCCCCGACGCGTTGCGCGGGGCGGATGTCGCCGCTTGACGGACTGAGAAGGCTTGCCCGAGTGATGAACCCGAGAGCGCGCAAGTGGTTGATCCGGATGCTTTCGCTGCTGTTGAGCGTCTGCGTCGTCCTGCTGGTGGGATGCACGGTCTACGACGCCTGGGCCGAGCGCGAGATGGTGCGGCAGATGAAAGCGGCCGAGCGGGAACCCGGCACGCCCTACCTGAAGGGCGGCGCGCCGGTGCGCATCGATCGGGGCCGCGACCGCGTCTGCGTGCTGCTGCACGGGTTTCCGAGCACGCCCGCCGATTTCGGCGATCTGCCGGCGGCGCTGGACGAGGCGGGCTGGGACGTGTGGGCGCCGCTCCTGCCCGGGTTCGGCACCGATGCCGGGGACCTCGCGCAGGTCAGCGCCGAGGAGATCGTTGCCGGGGCGGGGCACGAGCTGGACCGTATGCGCGCCAGCTACCGGAGGGTTGTCCTGTTGGGCTTCAGCATGGGCGGGGCCGTGGCGCTCGTTCTGAGCGAACGCAGCCCTCCCGATGCCCTGGTGCTGGTGAACCCGTTCCTGCGCGCTCGGCACAAGGTGCGCTACGTCCTCTCGCCCAGGACGTGGCATCGCGTGTGCAGCGCGTTCGTCGATCACGTGGTGAAGCCGCCGTGGCTGGTGCACGTCGAGCGGCGTGAGGCCCGAGCGCGCCTGGTGGCATACCGGGCGATGCCGCTGAGGGCCGTCGGCGAGGCGTTCAGGATTGCCGACCTCGGCCGGGCCGCCGCGCCGGCGGACGTGCCCGTGCTGGTGCTGCTGAGCGAGCAGGACGGCGCCGTCTCGCCCGCCGCGGTGCGGGCCGCTTACGAGGCGTTTGAGGTGGGTGAGAAATCGATCGCGACCTTTGAGCGCTCCGACCACTTACTCTTTCTGGATCACGACCGCGAGGCTGCGATAGAAGCGGTCCTGCGCTTTATAGATCGACTTGATAGCCCTGCCGACAGGGAGCCCGATGATGAAGATACTGCTCGCCAGCGCCAATCCCGATAAACGCGCGGAGATGGAGACGCTCCTCGAGGGGTTGCCCGTGGAGATCGTGAGCCTGGCCGATTATCCCGACGCCCCGAGGGTCGTCGAGGACCGCGAAACGTTCGAGGGAAACGCGGCCAAGAAGGCCTCCGAGTTTGCGCAGTTCACTGGCCTGCACGCCGTGGCCGATGACTCCGGCCTTTGCGTCGATGTCCTGGACGGCGCGCCGGGGGTGATGAGCGCGCGGTTTGCCGGGCGGAAAGGGAACTATCGCGACGTGTGCAAGAAACTCATGTCGCTGATGCGCTACGTGCCGGACGGCCAGCGCGGGGCACGCTTCGAATGTCATATCGCTTTCAGCGATCCCGACGGGGACATACTGCTGCGTGCGAGCGGCACGTGCGAGGGCATCATCACGCGCCAGATGCGCGGCGGCAAGGGGTTCGGTTACGATCCCGTGTTCCTCTACCCGTCGGCCGGCAAGACCTTCGCCCAGATGCTGCCCGAGGAGAAAAACAAGTTCAGCCATCGCGCGCGGGCCATCGAGGCGTTCCGCCCCGCGCTGGCGGAGTTTCTGGAACGGCAGGGGTGAGGGGCCAGGGATCAGGAGTATTGAGGCCGGGACAGGCAATCCCCTGGGTGCCACGGGCGAAGGCAAAGCCTTGCCCGTGACGTGCGGCGGCCAGAGAGCTCCTTGGGGCACGGACAAGCCTGCCGGCTTGGTCCGTGGCACCCCTCCTCATACTGAACCTGCCGCGAAAGGCGCGACAACCGGGGACATTCCCCTTAGCGCCGTCAATCTGCGGCTGATTCTTCTTACCGTTCCGGGTTCACCAGCCGCCCCATGAACAGGATGCTGCCGGACTTGTTGTCGCGGATCAGGAACAGAAACGGATGGTCGGCGCGGAAGACGATGGGCATGAGTCTTACGGACGTGATCCCAACGACAATGCCCGTCGCAGCAGCGGCTTCCGTTCCCTCTTCGTTGACGTCCACGAAGGCCTTGTGCAGCACCGCGCTGATGAAGAGGTCCTTGGCTCCGTCCATGCCGGAGAAGTCCGCCGGCGGGAGAGAAAACGCATCGGTCATTCCCATGGACTTGAGCGTCTCGCTCAGCCCGACCTTGTAGGTGAGCTTGAACCTCGGCAGATAGACCTGCACCTCGCGCTCGCGCATGGCCGAGAGCAAGGCGTCCAGCCTCTCGGCCGTCAGGGACTTCTCCAGCGCGGGGAGGCCGTCGGCGGTGCTCGGCAGCAGGACGAGCATCGAAAGCTCGTCCTTGACGTAGGGCAGCTCCAGCGCCTGGAAGGCGCCCATCTCCGTGTATCGGTGAGCCGGAAGTAGGATGCCGCGCGGCTCCCGCGCATCCAGGTATCGGTAGTCACCCTTGCGGTGCATCATGGCGACCTGGACCTTCTTGCCATCGGCCAGCGTGAACGGCGCATCGGCGGTGAGTTTCTTGTCGAACTGGGAGGCCCAGTCGCCCTTGAAGTAGATGGCGTTGGTCAGGACGAGCCGCGTCATCTCGTTCAGGACGCCCTTCGGGATGAGGTCCTTGATCTTCTCTTTCGTCTCCTCTTCGACCCACGCGTTGATCGTCTTGCGGGCGGCCTCGGCCTCGGCGAAGTTAACCTCCCGCAACCCCGCCCCGTAGTTCTGTTGGGTGAGTTTCAGAAAGTCCGGGAGCCACGGATAGCCCTTCTGTCCCCAGAGGGCATTCGCGACGGTCAGTTCGTAGGCATCCTGCTCCTGCCGCGCGTTCAGGTTCTCGATCAGCTTCTTGAAGGCCTGGTGGAGCTTGTCTTGCCGCAGTTTGACGTACTCCCCCACGTCAGCCAGATCCCCAGGGACAGTCAACAGCTCCCACGGGAACTTTAGCACCTTCGCCATCTGCGCCTCGGTGTTTGCGCGCGCGCCGGCGTAGGTCATCGCGAGGGCGGTCGAGATGCTGAAGGGCGAGAAGAAGAGGTTGCCCTCCTCAGCCTTGAGCTTAGCGTAGAGATCCAGCGCAAACGCGTTATTCCCTTCGGCCACGCGCTGCTCATCGGGGACCTTCTTTTCGACCTCGGCCGGGCCTTCGCGCACGTCACGTGCCCAGCCGACCGCACATCCCAGCACGGTCAGACCAACCGCCAGACTCCTTACGATCCCGTTCATCTTCAATCCCTCCAATGAGCATCCGCGCGACTCAGTGTCCGGGGTCTTCCCCACGGCTTCTGTGCCATCATGTCTCTCCCCTCAAGGATGAGACGCCCCCGCGGGCGCAAATGTTCCCGCGACGTCCCCAACCAAGCCTACCTCAGATCGATCCAGGCCCAGACGACCTGGCCGACGATGAAGTCCTCTTCGCTCTTGAGGCTGATCACGATGGGCGGGTAGCGGTCATGGTTCTCGCTCTCCGAGAACAGGAGCGCGTAGCGCTGTTGGAGTTGCAGGCGCTTTATGACGTGCCCCTCATCGCTTCGGGCGCAGATGATCTTCCCGTCCACCACGCGGGGATGCTTCAGGGTGATGTCCACCCCCACGATGCTCCCTTCGGGCAGCAGCGGGGCCATGCTGTCGCCGCTGATGCGCAGGCACCGGAGGTTCTCGGGCCGGGGGGCGGCGCGCTCATGGATGATGCAGTAGCCCTCTACCGCGTCCTCGACGATCAGTCCCTGTCCGGCGGAGGCGGCGTCTCGCAGGTAGGGCACGGCGTAGAACCTGTCGCGACCCTCCAGGGTCTCCAACCGTTCGAGCTCCGACGGGTCGGTAACGACCACGGGCCGAACGGCAGCGGCACCGGCCACCGGTCGCCCGCGCGCCTCGGCCTCGGGTTTGGTGGGGAGGAAGGGATTGCCTTCACCGGTCAGCAGCCATAAGTGGTTGATGCCGAACCGGTACTCCATCGCCAGGCAGACGGGTCGCGGCACGTCGTACTTTTCCCGCTCGTAGTCGGCCAGCGTGCTCTGCGCAATCCCCAGTTCGGCCGCCAGCTTGGCCTGAGAGGTCTCTATAGCGCTTCTGGCGAACTTGAGGCGTTGGCCTACCGTCTGCGGCGGGAGGTCCTCGGTTGACATGCTTTCTGCCTCGAAACGGGTGTCTGGCGCCTGATCCGCCCACAAAGAGAAAGAAAAACCGGAACCCGGTAGTTTGTGCTTGACAAACCCGCCACAAACGGCGATCATGACCGGTACGCCATTGGTTG
>CAZXDF010000264.1:0-2902 GCA_964639345.1 uncultured candidatus Brocadiaceae bacterium
GCCGGCCAGAGCCGCCTCGGTGAGCACGCGCGTGGTGTTCTGGAAAGAGGCCGCACTGATGAAGCTGTCGCTCCGGAGGGCGGCCTTCGTAATGCCCAGCAACACGGGCGCGGCGGTGGCCGGTTCGCCCCCGTTCTCCACCTCGCGCTGGTTGGTGCGCTGGAACTCGAACCGGTCGATAAGCTGCTCAGGCAACAAGCTCGTGCTGCCGAGGGCGCCGACGCGGACCCTGCGGGTCATCTGCGCTATGATCACCTCAAAATGCTTGTCGTCAATGACGACGTCCTGCGCGCGGTAGACGTTCTGGGTCTCCTGCAGCATGTATTGATGCAGGACCTCCTCGCCGCTGATGCGCAGGATGTCCTGGAGCACCAGCGGCCCGTCCACCAGAGGCTGCCCGGCGCGCACGCTGTCCCCGCGGTTCACGCGCATGTGCTTGCCGGCCGGCACGATGTGTTCGGACTCATAGCCCGTGTCCGGGTCGCGGACCTTGATGACGGTGCGCCCGCGGCGCCGCTCGATATCTGCGACCACCCCGTCGATCTCGCTCATCACGGCGGGGCTCTTGGGGCTGCGGGCCTCGAACAGTTCGGTCACGCGCGGCAGGCCGCCCGTGATGTCCTGGCTGCGCCGCAGCTCCCGCGTGGTCCTGGCAAGGCGCGTGCCGGCCCCGATCTGCTGCCCGGGTTCGACCTCCAGGATGGCCTTCTCAGGGATCGGATAGAGGGCCAGAATGCCCCCGTCCGGGCCCTCGAGCACGACCTGCGGATGCATGTCGCCCTCGTGCTCCATGATGACCTTCCGGGAGGTGCCGTGGGTGGCGTCGATCTCGATTCGCAGGGTCGTGCCCTCCACGATGTCTTCGTAGCGGACCGCCCCCGCCACCTCCGCTATGACGGGCGTGTAGTGAACATCCCACTGGATGAGCTTGTGCTTGGCCTTGACCTTCTCGCCTTCCGTCACCAGCACGAGGCCGCCGAGGGGCACCGCGTGGCGTTCGATCTCGCGACCCTTGGCATCCACAAGCGTCAGTTCGCCCTGTCTGCTGATGCAGACCGGTCGGTCCTCCGGCCCCGCCACGACTTCGAGATTGTCGAACTCTACAACCCCGCCGCGACCGGCGAGTATCTCGCTCTCCTCTGCCCCGCCCATGGCCACGCCGCCAATGTGGAAGGTCCTCATGGTCAGTTGAGTGCCGGGCTCGCCGACGGACTGCGCGGCGATGATGCCGGCGGCCAGGCCGCGTTCGGCCATGCTCTTGCGCGCCAGGTCCATGCCGTAGCACGTGGCGCAGACGCCCACGGAGCTCTCGCAAGTCAGCGGCGAGCGGACCCGTATCTTCATCCGCTCGTCCAGGCCCTCGATCTTCCGGGCGATTTCCTCGGTGATCAACTCGTTCTCGCGGACGATGACGGTATTGTTAATCAGGTCGGCGATATCATCGCGGGCAACACGGCCGGTAATGATCTCGTGCAGCGGCACCTCGATCCGGTCGCCACGGATGACCGGGCCCTTGGTGACGCCGTTGCCGGTGCCGCAGTCCTCTTCCATGATGATCACGTTCTGTGCCACGTCGGCAAGACGCCGGGTCAGGTAGCCGCTGTCGGCCGTCTTCAGGGCCGTATCGGCCAGGCCCTTGCGCGCTCCGTGCGTGGAACTGAAGTACTCGAGCACGTTCAGTCCCTCGCGGAAGTTTGCCCTGATAGGGGTCTCGATGATCTGGCCACCGGGCTTTGCCATCAGCCCCCGCATGCCGGCCAGCTGCATGATCTGCAGGCTCTTGCCGCGCGCGCCCGACTGCACCATCAGGTAGACGGGGTTCTTGAAGGGGCTGCCGGCGCTTTCGTCGCTCTTGAGCGCCTCGAACACCTGTTCGCCGACCGCCTCCGTGGCGGCGTTCCACTCGTCGATGACCCTCTGGGTTCGCTCGATCTCCGTGATGGCGCCCTCGCGGAAATGCTGCCAGATCTCGTCGACCGTCTTCTGTGTCTTGGCGAGTATTCTCTCCTTTTCGGGCGCGGCCCTCAGATCGCTCATCGCGATGGAGACGCCGGCCCGGGTGGCGGCCTTGAAGCCGATGTCCTTCATCGAGTCGAGCATCTCCACAGTGGCCTGCCGGCCGAGCCTGTGGTAGCAATCGTCAATGATGCGGCTCAGTGCGCCGCTGCCGAGCTGACAGTTGTAGAACGGCAGGCCGCCCGGCAGCACATCGTTGAAGACAACGCGCCCCACCGTGGTGCCCAGCAGGCCCGTGTGCCCCTCGGGAGGGCCCTTCTCGTCATCAACGACCTCGGCAACGTCGCAGCGCACCAGAATGACGTCGTGCACGTTGAGCTGCTCGGCGTGATAGGCCGTGAAGACTTCATTGAAGCTGCTGAGGCGGGGAACCTTCTCGGCCTTCTCGCCGGGTTCCAACGTCAGGTAGTAGCAGCCCAGCACGATGTCGTGCGAGGGGCTGATCACCGGGCGCCCGCTCTGCGGGCTAAAGACATTGTGCGGGGAGAGCATCAGGGTCTTCGCTTCCACCTGCGCCTCCACGCTCAGCGGCAGGTGCACGGCCATGGCATCGCCGTCAAAGTCAGCGTTGAACCCGCGGCACATGAGCGGGTGCAGCCGGATGGCGCTGCCCTCCACCAGGATGGGCACGAAGGCCTGTATCCCCATACGGTGGAGCGTCGGCGCGCGGTTCAGCAGCACGGGGTGGTCCTGAATGACTTCTTCCAGCACGTCCCAGACGCGCTCGGTCTTCTTCTCCAGCTCCCGCTTGGCGTTCTTGATCGTCTCGGCGACGCCCTGCTCTTTGAGTTTACGGATGATGAAGGGCTGGTAGAGTTCCAGGGCGATCTTCTTGGGCAACCCGCACTGGTCGAGTTTGAGCTCCGGGCCGACGACGATGACGCTG
>CAZXDF010000265.1:0-6989 GCA_964639345.1 uncultured candidatus Brocadiaceae bacterium
ACCTCGTCTACGCCACCCGCGGCGACACGGGCCTGCTCTACCTCATTGACCGCGCCGTCGCCGAGAAACTCGGCGTCACGCTCGGGCGACTGCGCAGCAAGCACCTCGTCAATGACATTCCGGTCGAAAGGATCGACGGGATCGAAGTGCGCGCAAAGGCCTGGAAGGATTCGCCCGGCTTCACGGCGGTCTGCGTTCGGAAGGGCGCGGTCTGGGAGATGCGCGCGCCCGTTGGGGACCTAGCGTCTGCGGAGGCCGTCTACGACCTGGCGCACCTGCTGAACAGCCACCTGGCGGACGAGGACGATTTCGTCACGGACGACCCGGCCAAGGCTGCGGACTACGGTCTGGACGACCCCGAGCTAACGCTTACCTTCCGCCTGCCGGAGGAGGAGCGCACCCTCGTGCTCGGACGGGACGTGGAAGCTGGGACCGAGAGCTATTACGCAATGAATGCACCCGAGCAACCAATCGTGCGCGTGCCGAAGACGCTGTTCGAGTCCCTGCGCAAGACGCCGGAGGAACTGAGGAGCCGGTCGCTCGCCGACTTCAGCCCGAAGCGCATCGCGAGCCTCACGATCTCCCGCACCGGCGGGGCGCTCACCGTGCGGCGCAGCGACGAGGACTGGGAGATCACCGGCCCTCAGCGCGCGCGGGCCGACGCGCCGGCGGTGGGCGACATACTGGGCGGCCTGCGGACCGCCGAGGTCGTGGAGTTCGTTGACGATGCCCCATCGGATCTCGGACGCTACGGGCTCGACCGGGGCAGCGCCATGGAGGTGGTCGCGCAGGATGACGACGGCAGTGAGGTGGCGCGCGTGCAACTGGGATCGGATGGGCCGGATGGAAAGACGGTCTACGCACGCAGGCCGGACTACGACGCCGTGCTCTCGCTCGCGCGCGAACCGTGGATCGCCGACCTGCGTGCAGGGCGACTGGCGCTGCTGGAACGCACCGTGCTGAGCGAGGATGCCCGGGATGCTGTGGCGATCGCGACCGGGGGCGGCGGGCGGCGTTTTCGGTGCGAGCGAGATGGGCCGGGCGAAGCATGGCGTCTGGTTGAGCCCGTCAAGGGCCCGACGGATCAAGCAGCCGCGCAAGAGATCGTGCGGGCCTTTGCGGGGCTCCGGGCGCGGCGCTTTGTAGACGAATCGGCAGACGACCTCGCTGCGCCGCTCGCCACGGTCGAGATCACCTACCGAAAGCAGGCCGGGGAGCAAGGTCCCAAAGGGGGCGGGCCTCACGCCAGGACGCTCCTGATCGGGCGGGAATCGGGAGCCGAAGGCAACTACGCAAAGCTCGAAGGCGACCCGCGGATCTTCATTCTCGACGCCCGCACAGTGGCCGCCATGACGGCCCCGCTGGCCAGCCGCGTTATCTGCCGGGTGCGCGGGCTGCGGCGCATCGATTTCCGCGGGGCGGGCAGGTCGCTCTCCTTCGAACGGGAGGGGCGCACCAGCGCGTGGCGGGATGAGAATGGGGAGATTGTCAACGAGGCGGTCCGGGCGCGCCTGGAGGCCGTGCGGCGATTGCTGGCGGATTTCCGCGCCGGCCGCATCGTCGCCTACGCCCGGGCCGACGGCGCGGCTTTCGGCCTGGACCGGCCGACCTTGACCGTCACGTTCGACGACGAGGCGGTCGCGGGCAAGCAGCTTGTAGTCGGCAAGAGGGCCGGCGAGGAGGGGTACTACTTGACCGGGTCAGAATCGAGCTTCGTGCTGGTGGCGAGCCCCGAAGATGTGCAGAAACTTCTCGCGGCGATTGAGCAGACCGATTGAGCGACCCCGCCTTACGACTGCACCCCGGCCCGTTTCATGGTAAGATGGACCGACTTCTGTCAGATCCGTTACTCGCCAGGTTCTCCACGGTTCCCGTTACGCCGGGGCATCCGAAATGATGGGCTTTGCATCCGTTGCCATAGTCGGCCGCGCCAACGTCGGCAAATCGTCCCTTTTCAATGTGATCTGTCGCCAGCGCGTCGCCATAGTCGACCCGACCCCTGGAATCACCCGCGTCCGCATCATCAGGGACGTAGACCTCGGCGAGCGCGTGATCGAGCTGGTGGACACCGGCGGCGTGGGCATGGAAAGCGCGCGTGAGATCGTCGAGGACGTCGCGATGCAGATCGAGATCGCCATCACCCAGGCCGACCTCGTCCTGTTCGTGGTCGACGCGCAGGTGGGGCTGCACCCGCTGGACGAGACGATTGCGCAGCGGCTGCGCGGGGCGGGCAAGCGCACCATCCTGGTTGCCAACAAGACCGAGCGCGAGGTTGACAAGGAGTCGGTGAGCGATTTCTACGCCCTCGGGCTGGGCGAGCCCCAGGCCATCTCCGCCGCTCATCGGCTGGGAATCGGGGACGTGCTGGAGCGCGTACAGGCGGAACTGCCCGAGAGCGAGGCCGCCCCGGCGCTGGAGGCCGCGGTGAGAATCGCCGTGGTCGGCAAGCGCAACGTGGGCAAGAGCACGCTGATCAACCGCCTGGCCCGCGAGCCGCGCGTGGTCGTGAGCGCGCTGCCGGGCACCACGCGCGACTCGGTGGACGTGCGCGTCCGGGTGGGCGATAGCGACTTCATCGTCATCGACACCGCCGGCGTGCGCAAGAAGAAGCAGATCGACGAGTCCGTGGATTTCTACAGCCAGGTGCGCACCGAGTCCGCCGTGCGCAGGGCCGATGTGGTCGTGCTGGTGCTGGACGCGCCGAGCGACATCGGCAAGGTGGAAAAGCAGCTTGCCGCCTTCGTCCTGGAGCATTACCGGCCCTGCGTCATCGCGGTGAACAAGATGGACCTGGTGAAGGGCGTGGCCCCGGCGGAATTCACCGAGTACGCGCACTTCCACCTGCCCAACCTTCGGTTCGCGCCCGTCGTATGCATCAGCGCGGAGACCGGCCACAGGGTCCGGGTGCTGCTGGAGAAGGTGAAGGAGCTTCGCGCGCAGGCGCTCGCCCGCGTGCGCACGAGCGAGTTGAACGAGGCGATGGGGGAGATCACGGCGCGCAGGCGCCCGCCGTCGAAGGGCAACCGGCCGGGCAACATCCTCTACACCACACAGGTCGGCGAGGCGCCGCCGACGGTCGCGCTGTTCGTCAACGACTCAGTGCGCATCACGCCGAGCTACGAGCGCTACCTGGCCAACCAACTGCGGGGCCGGCTCCCGTTCTCGAACGTACCCATCCGCTTCGCGACGCGCCGGCGGGCGCGCGCGGACGAGGGCACGGACAATGAGCGTTGAGACCATTCGCGGACCGATGCCGGAAGCCGCCGAAGGCGGGGCGGCGGACCTGTGGATCCGGGCGACCGGATGCCGCACGCACAACCTGCAAAACATCACAGTCGCCCTGCCGAGGGACCGGCTGGTGGTGGTCACCGGCCTGAGCGGGAGCGGGAAGTCCTCGCTGGCTTTCGACACCCTCTACGCCGAAGGCCAGCGCCGCTACATCGAGAGCCTGTCCAGCTACGCGCGGCAGTTCATCGAGCAGATGCCGCGCCCCGATTGCGACCGGATCACTGGTCTGCCGCCCACCATTGCCATTGAGCAGCATCCCGGCGCGGCAGGCGCGCAGTCGACGGTGGCCACGACGACTGAGATATATGACTTCCTGCGGCTGCTCTTCGCCCGCGCCGGCACGCCCCATTGCCCCGGGTGCGGCAGGGAAATCCGCCATCAGACCCTGGAGCAGATCGCGGCCTCGATCGATGACCTGCCGGCCCTGGCGCGGGTGACGCTGCTGGCCCCCCTCGTGCGCGGACGCAAAGGGCACTACCACGAGCTTTTCGAGCGCATCCGCGCCGACGGCTACGTGAAGGCGCGCGTCGACGGGCAGCTTCGGGACCTGGACGAGGTGGACCGCCTGGAACGCTACAAGATGCACGACATCGACGTGGTCGTGGATCGCCTCGTCATCAAGCGCCGCGGGTCGAGCCGCCTGATAGACAGCGTGCGCACGGCGGTGAGCGTGGGGCGCGGGGTGTGCATCGCCCTGCTCGAAGACGGGCGCGAGATGCTGTTCAACCAGCGCTTCGCCTGCACCGAGTGTAGCCTCGGCATCGAGGAGCCCACTCCCAACCTGTTCTCGTTCAACAGCCCATACGGCCGGTGCCAGGCGTGCAGGGGACGCGGGACGGTGGACGGGTTCGACCCGGACCTGATCGTGCCGGACCCGGACCTGAGCATCGCCCAGGGGGCCGTTGAACCGTTCGCCACCTGGGGCGGGCGGACCGGGCGGCGCTTGCAGCAGGGACTACGGCGGCTGGCCAGCGTGCTCGCAGCAGACGTGAGCAAGCCGTTCAAGAAGCTATCTGCACGCGTGCGCAAGGCGATCCTGACGGGCGAGGGCTTCCGCGCGCGACCGCACGTAGGCCCCGACGACGCCGTGATCCCCGCCCTTGAGAGGCTGATGGAGGCCACCAGCTCCGAGAGCACGCGGGGCCGCCTGATGCGCTACACGAGCCCCTCGCCCTGCCCGGACTGCAAGGGGTCGAGGCTGCGGCCCGAGGCGCTGGCGGTGAGGGTCGGTTCCTGCGGCATCGACGAGATCACGCGGATGAGCGTGAGCGAGGCGTTGGGCTTCTTCGAGGGGCTGAGTTTCTCCGGCGCCCGGGCGCAGATCGCCGCGCCGGTGCTGAAGGAGATCCGCCAGCGGCTGGGTTTTCTGATGGCGGTGGGGCTGCACTACCTGACCGGGAGCCGCCTCACCGGCACGCTGAGCACCGGAGAGGCCCAGCGCACCCGCCTGGCGACACAGATCGGCAGCGGCCTGACAGGGGTCTGCTACGTGCTGGACGAGCCGTCCATCGGCCTTCATCCGCGCGACCACGACCGACTGCTCGACGCCCTCGAACGCCTGCGGGACCGGGGTAACACGGTGGTCGTGGTCGAACACGACGAGGCCACGATCCGGCGCGCGGACTGGGTGCTGGACCTCGGCCCGGGGGCGGGACGCGACGGGGGCCGGGTGGTCTACAGCGGCCCGTTCGAGCGCATCACCACGGACTCCGACGGCCTCACCGCGCAGTACCTGACCGGGGCCAAAGCCATCCCGGTGCCGGAGCGCCGCCGCCGGGCCAAGGGAGGGCGCTGGCTTACGGTGCGCGGTGCGAGCGAGCACAACCTGAAGAACGTGGACGTGAGGTTCCCGCTCGGCGCGTTCATCTGCGTAACGGGCGTGAGCGGCAGCGGCAAGAGCACCCTGGTCAACGATATCCTCCTGTGCGCGCTGCGCCGCCGGTTCTACCGTAGCTCCGACAAACCCGGGCGCCATCGGTCCATAGCCGGCGCCGACCACATCGACAAGGTGCTGGACATCGACCAGGCCCCCATAGGCAAGACCCCGCGGTCCACCCCGGCCACATACACGAAGGTTCTGGACGAGGTCCGGCGCCTCTTCGCTCAGACCCGGCAGGCCCAGATCCGCGGCTACGGCCCGGCGCGGTTCTCCTTCAACGTGCGCGGGGGCCGGTGCGAGGCGTGTCGCGGGATGGGCTACAAGACGATCGAGATGAGCTTCCTGCCCGACATGCGCGTGCGGTGCGAGGCCTGCGGCGGCGCTCGCTATAACGAGGAGACGCTCCACGTGATGCTGCGCGGCCGCAACATGGCGGACGTGCTGGCGATGACCGTTGAGGAGGCGCTGGACTTCTTCCGACACCACGGCGCCATCGAACGGCGCCTGCGCACGATGCGCGAGGTGGGGATCGGCTACCTCACGCTCGGCCAGCCCAGCCCCACCCTGAGCGGCGGCGAGGCCCAGCGCATCAAGCTGGCCCGAGAGCTGGGCAAGGTCGCCACGGGCAACACGCTCTACTGCCTGGACGAGCCCACCACGGGGCTGCATTTCGACGACGTGGGCAAGCTCCTGGCCACGCTCCACGGCCTGGTGGCGATGGGCAACACGCTCGTGGTGATCGAGCACAACCTTGAGGTTATCAAGAACGCTGACCATGTCATCGACCTCGGCCCAGAGGGCGGGGACGAAGGCGGGTGCGTCGTGGCCACGGGCACGCCGGAGGAGATTGCGGCAAGCAAGACATCCCATACCGGCCGCGCGTTGCGGATGATCCTCAAGAAGAAATGACGAATGACGAAATCCGAATGCCGAAAGAATGACGAATGACGAAACGAGAATGCAGAAGGAATGACGAATGACGAAGCCCGAATGACCAAATAACAGACATGCCCACGGAAAACACGGAAAAGCACGGAACTGGAGAAGACAAGAAGAAGGAGGAGCAGATACAGCAAACCCGTGGGCTTTACCTTCCGTGAATTCCGTGTATTCCGTGGGCAGAATGCCTTTTCGTCATTCGGATTTCGTCATTGATTCGTCATTCGGACTTCGCCATTCTCTCATCGAAGGCCTACCGCCGTGGAGAACCTGCGTGAGCTTGTGCGCGTGAAACGCGGCTTCGTCCTGGACCTGGACGGAACGCTTTACTTGGGGGACGAGCTGATCCCCGGGGCCGCCGAGTTCGTGCGAGGGCTGCGCCGGGCCGGCAAGCGCGTGGCATTTGTGAGCAACAAGGCGGTCGAGAGCCGCGCGGAGCACGCCCGCAAGCTCGACCGGCTGGGGATCGAGTGCTCGGAGGGGGAGATCATCAACTCCAGCCTCGTGCTCGCGCGCTACCTCCAGAGAACCCGGCCGGGCGGCCGCGTGTTTCCCATCGCCGAGGGACCCGTCGTTCGGGACCTGGAAAGCCACGGCCTCGCGATATGCGAGGACCCGGACGCGATCGACGTGGTGGCCATCTCCTGGGACCGGGGCTTTAACTACCGCAAGCTCGACATCGCCTACCGGGCCGCCCTGCGGGGCGCGGATCTTGTGGCGACGAACCCGGACCGGACCTGCCCGATGCAGGGCTACCGGCTGCCGGATGCGGCGTGCATGATCGCGGCGGTGGAGGCCTGCACGCAGCGCAAGGTCGATCCCATCGTGGGCAAGCCATCCCGCATCATGCTTCAGGAAGTGCTTGATCTGCTGGGACTTACGC
>CAZXDF010000266.1:0-4804 GCA_964639345.1 uncultured candidatus Brocadiaceae bacterium
CATACCTGAAGGCGGAGGGGCTGGAGGTCGATCCGGCATTCTGCCGACAGACCATCGTAATCAACGAGGCCCTTGCGGAGGGTTCGCCGTTCGAGGTGACCACACACGTCCTGGGCGACGCCCGTTGCGTGCAGACGATCAGGAGGGTGGAAGCGTGATACCAACCGACCATTTCGTGCGCTATTACAACGAAGTCTTCAAGGCGCTCCACGAGCGGGGGCGCGAGCACCTGGTGGCCTACTGGCGGGAGTTGGGGCGTATGCAGGCGCTGAAGCTGGCCGCCAGGTTCCGCGAGGGCGGCCTCCAGGCGTGCTACGACTATTGGCAGGTCGTCCACGAAGAGGAGAACTGCGAGGGCGATATGACGCTCACTGAGGACTACCTTGCGGGTCGGATGGACCGATGCCCGAGCCTGTCGAAGGCCATGGACAACGACGCCGGCCTGTTCGAGCTGTATTGCGACCATTGCATGGCGTGGGTTGAACCCGTCATGGAAGAGGCGGGCCTCTACGCCGTCATGGACATGAAGTCCCGCACCGAACCACACTGCGCGTTCCGCGTGTATAAGGACAAGGCGAAGGCGGATGAGTTCGAGCGCCAGGCCATTCTGCCGTCACATCCCTACGAACAAGAATAGGACGGGCGATCGCGCACGTGCCCGGGCACATCGTTTGGTTCGACGGGCGGGGTCATCCGCCGGGTTGCCGATCGGCTTCATCGAGCGCCTTCAGGAATGCCAGCAGCACCCGGTCTCTGCGGCGCAGAATCTCGTCCACCTGCTTGGGCGGGTACTCGTAGAAGCCGGCGCCGGACTTCGCCCCCAGCGTGCCGTTTTCCACCAACTCGGCTAGAACGGCAAGGGGCTCAGCGTCCGAGCTGAGCGATGCGAAGAGATATTGGCTGATCGCGCGGAAGACGTCGAGCCCGCCGAGGTCGGCCGTGCGCATCGGCCCGATCAGCGCGTAGCGCAGACCCGGGCCGGCCGTCATGGCAGTGTCGATGTCCTCGGCCGATGCGATCCCCTCCGAAAGGATATGGAGCGCCTCGCGCACCACGGCAAACTGGAGCCTGTTGCCCACAAAACCGGGGACGTCGCGGCGAACGAGAATGGGGCGTTTGCCGATCCGGCGGGAGAACTCTACCAGCGTCCCGGCCGTTGCGTCGGAGGTCTCCTCTCCCTTCGTCACCTCAACGAGCGGGATGACGTGCGGCGGGTTCCAGAAGTGCATGCCCGCCACGAGTCCCGGTCGCTGGGTCGCGCGGGCGATCTCGGTTATCGAGAGGCCGGAGGTGTTAGAAGCGAGCAGCGCGCGGCCGGGGCACAGGCGGTCGAACCGCGCGAAGAGCTCCCGCTTCAGGGACAAGTCCTCGGGAGCGGCCTCGACAAGGAGCTGCACGCCGTCGCACGCCTCTTCCGGCGAGGTAAGGGGTTTGATGCGTTCGAGCGCCGCTGACGCGTCGCGCTCGCTGAGCCGCCCGGCTTCGATCAGGCCCTGCTGGGCACCGCGTAGCATTGCCATGCCGCGATCGAGCAGGTCGTCGCTTCTGTCGACGAGGCGCACCTCGCAGCCGGCGCGCGCGAACTCACCGGCGATACCCGCCCCCATTGTCCCCGCCCCGATCACGACGACCGTCTGTATGTCTTCTGCCCGCAAGGTTCCTCACTCCTGAAGTGCCACATCTTGAGCGCCGCCGCGGCGCCGAGCCCGGCCCGCGCACGTCCTCCACATCATGCCTGCGGCCCCGACCGGGCTACTGTGGCTGGAGGCCGAGCCGGACCTTCCAGAGGCCGTCTTCGCGGATGAGCGTGATCTTGAGCGTCTGCGACCTGCCTTCCGGCTTCTTGCCGTCTGCAAAGACGAGGGCGGTGTCCGCGTGGACCTCCTCCCGCGTAACCTCGGTCTCGCCGGTCAGGAAGAAACCGTAGGTGGCGCGCCATCCGCTCGCGGCCAGGGCCGCGACCTACGCAGGGGTCATGTTCGAGTTGCGGCCGCGCGCGCTGAAGATCGCTTCAATGGTTTCGGCCCCTGCCTCGGTCGCAACCAGGCCCAGGAGCGTTTCCGTGTCGTCCTCGTCCAGCGCCTGGATGAGCACCTGGGCCACTTCCGAAGGCGTGCTCTCCGCCGAAAGGCTGGACGGGTATTCAAAGGCGACCGCCTCCTCCCCGTCGGACGGGGCCTCCTCGTCTTGCCCCTTGCCCCCGCAGGCCGACAGCATGACGGCAAGCGACAACGCGGTCACGAGCAACACGCCGGTCGAGAGCACCCCGTCAGGGGCCGCTCGCCGGGCCTCAAACCTCTTCTCTTCCATCGGATGGTCCTCCCGCTTTGCGGCGGCGACCGGCGCGCGGCACATGGCGAACCTACCGGCGGCGTGAGCCACCCCCGGCGAACGGAGCGAACTCTCCCAGAACCCGAGCGGCCCACATGGTAGGGCGTCGGCGCCCGCAGATCAACGAAATGACCCGATCCGCAGCGCGCGGAGTGGTGCGGACTTGCGGTGGATGCGAACGCCGATAGAATGGTTCAAGCGCCGCCCGGTACCGCGAACCGAGTTCGCGGGGTGTTCGTCGAAGCCGGCGCAGTGGTCCGTCGAGAGGCTCTGGAGGGGCACGCGCTCGCCACGAGCCGCATCGCATGAGCAAGGCGTCAACGTGATACTCGAACTTATCCGCGCCGTGGTGGTCATCGCCGGCCTGTCCGGCGTGCTGGCAGTGCTGCTGATCGTGGCCGAGGCCGTGCTGCTGCGATACGGCGAGTGCACCATCACGATCAACTCCGGGGATCAGAAGGTCGTCCAGGGCGGCGCGCCCCTGATGGCAGTGCTGACGGACTCGGGCATCTTCGTCCCGTCGTCCTGCGGCGGGCGGGGCTCGTGCGGCCTGTGCAAGGTGAAGGTGCTCAAAGGCGGCGGGCCGCTGCTTCCGACCGAGGAGCCGCATCTGACCCAGGAAGAGATCGCCGGCCGGGTGCGGCTTTCCTGCCAGATCAAGGTCCGCTCCGACATGGCCATCGAGCTTCCGGAGGAGATCCTCAACCTGCGGCAGTACGAGACCCGGGTGGAGGAGATCGTCGAGCTCAGCCACGACACCCGGCTCATCCGCCTCGCCATCATCGATCCGGCCGAGATCGCCTGCCGGGGCGGCCAGTACGTCCAGTTCGAGACGCCGCCCTACGGTAAGACGCCCGAGCCAGTCTACCGCGCCTATTCCGTGGCCTCGCCCACGAGCGAGCATTCCGCCATCGAGTTGATCGTCCGGCGCGTCCCCGGCGGCATCTGCACCACGTTCATGTGGGAAGTGATGAAGCAGGGCGACACGATCAACATCAACGGCCCGTACGGGGAGTTCTATTTGCAGGAGAGCGACGCCGAGATCGTCTTCATCGCCGGCGGCTCGGGCATCGCGCCCATACGCTCCATCCTGTTCCAGATGGTCCAGGAGCAGAGCCGGCGGGTGGCCGCGTTCTACTACGGGGCCAACGAGCTGCGGGACCTCTACCTCGTGGACGAGATGCGGGAGTTCGAGCGGAAGCTCCCGAACTTCACCTACGTCCCAGCGCTCGCGCGGGCCGCGCCGGAGGACGACTGGCAGGGCGAGACCGGGCTGGTGACGGAGGTGGTGGACCGGTATGTGCCGGACGCTCGCCCGCAGGAGTTCTACCTGTGCGGCAGCCCGGCCATGATCGACGCCGCCATCGAGCTGCTGGTGAGGAAGGGGCTGACCGAGGATCGGACCTTCTACGATAAGTTCGCGTAACGCGCGGCCGCGCCGAAGACATTTGCCACAGAGACACAGAGCACACAGAGAACGACGAGGCAGCATGACAAACGGATAACGGCAAACATGGCGGGGCATTGTGGCCCCGGTCCTGGGGCCGTCAGGAATGTCTTGGATTCGTTTTCCTCTAGTTCCGTCTTTCTCTGTGTCCTTTGTGTCTCTGTGGCGTCGTTGCTGCTGGTGCGTTAGAACTGGGTAAGCGGGATTTCTCCGGGAGGGGCGGACGATGAAGCAGTCACCGGGCCTGAACCTTGTCGAGCGGGACATGCAGCCGGGCGTCATCACGCTGGACGGTTTCCTGGGATCGGACCGGCGCTCGCTTGCCGAGATTCTGGACGAGGACGACAACGCGGTCCGTCGGCTGGGCCTGACGCACGGGCAGATCGCCGATCGGCTCCAGCACTTCACGCAGGCGGCCATGAAGGGCCTCGGCATGCCGGTGGTGGTGGACGAGGTTTACGAGGTTCACGTCGACAGCGTGCGGGGCGTACTGCCGTGCCCGTGGCGGCACGCGGGCGTCCACCCCAAGAGCAACGCATTCCTGAAGAACCTTGAGACGGGCGGGACGCTCGCCTGGACCGAGCTGAGCATCCACCTGATCCGCGAGCACGGCTTCTACCAGGGCCGCGGCGGCCCCTTCCGCATCGAACCGGCCGGGGTCAAGCAGGCCTTGGGCCTTGAGTGCCGCTAGCAAGAAGGGGGGGAGTGGCGATGGAAGGAGTGCGCGTATTCTCGCATGTCAAGGTGCCCCACGTTCGTTGGTAAACCATAGCACATGGAGATGAGCATGAATGTTGAGAAACGGGAATTGCACTATCGCTATAACCTGGGGTAGATCGTCCTGATCCTTGTCTTGACGATTGTGATGCTCGTGTCCGTCGAGTGGGGGGACATTCCGGATTTGGTAAAGTACGTGAGCTTTGCGCTAACACTACTGACCCCTTCCCCGAGAATTGATCCAGGAGTTGTGAGAGGATCCATACGGCAATAGTCCGGAAAGGATTCTCAGATGAAGAAACGGCATAG
>CAZXDF010000267.1:0-2765 GCA_964639345.1 uncultured candidatus Brocadiaceae bacterium
CCTGCCCGTTGAACGCGTGTGGACGGCCGGCACGCCTCGCCGCCTGGTTGTGGCCGCCTCGGGCGTCCCGCAATCCCAGCCCCCCACGCGGGAAGAACTTGTCGGCCCTCCGGTCAAGGTGGCGTTTCGTGAGGACGGCACCCCCACAAAGGCGGCCGAAGGCTTCGCCCGCAAGCAGGGCGTGCCCGTGGAAGACCTCAAAGTGGTCCAGGACCCGCCCGGGAAGGGCGGCGGCACCTACGTCGCCGCGGTTGTGGAGCGAGAGGGCGAGGCCGCCGGGAAGGTCCTGCCGGCCGTGCTGGCTCAGGCCGCGCTCGGGGTGAGCTTTCCCAAGAGCATGCGCTGGCCCATGCCGCAGGACCAGGCCGGGCAGCGGTTCGCGCGGCCCGTGCGGTGGGTCGTCGCGCTGCTGGACGGCGAGGTGCTGCCGGTGCGCATCATGGCAGTGGAGGCCGGCCGATCCACCTACGGTCATCCGTTCCTCGCACCAGGGCCGATCGAACTCGGCGACGCCTCCTTCGACGCCTACCGCGATGCGCTGCGCGCCGCCCATGTGCTTGTGGACGTGGAGGAACGCCGCGAGACCGTCCGCTCGCAGGTGAGCGAGGTCCTCGCGCGCCACGGCTCCAGCGAGGTTGATCCGGCGCTTCTGGACGAGGTCGCGAACCTCGTCGAGTGGCCCCACGCGGTGGACGGGCGGTTCGACGAGGCCCTGCTGGCCGTGCCGGAGTGCGTGGTGGTGGCCGCCATGACCGAGCACCAGCGGTATTTCCCGGTGCGGGATGCAGGCGGCGGGCTGGCGCCGCACTTCGTGTGCGTTACCAACCGGGCCGCCGCGCAGGAGGATGCCGTGCGGGAGGGCAATGAGCTGGTCCTGAAAGCGCGCCTCGCGGACGCGACGTTCTTCTGGGAGGAAGATTGCCGCATCCCGCTCGCCGACCGCGTGGCCCGGCTCGAGGGGGTGGCCTACCTGGAGGGCCTGGGCAATAACCTGCAGCGCACCGGGCGCCTGGAGGAACTGGCCGGTCGCATCGCGGCATTGATGGGCCTGGGGGACGATCAGCTCGCCGAGGTGCGGCGCGCGGCACACCTGTGCAAGGGCGACCTGCTCACCGGGCTGGTGGGCGAGTTCCCGGGCCTGCAGGGCCTCGTCGGCCGCGAGCTGGCCCTGCATCACGGGGAGCCGAAGGCCGTGGCGGACGCCGTTGCGGAGCACTACAGCCCCGCGGGCGCCGATGACGCGGTGCCTGCCGCGCCCGTGAGCGTGGCCCTTGCCCTTGCCGACAAGCTCGACGTGATGGCGGGCTGCTTCGCACTGGGCCTGCTGCCCACCGGCTCCCAGGACCCCTACGCCCTGCGCCGCAACGCGCTTGGCGTGCTGCTTATCCTGGCCGAGAACGCCCTCGAACTGAACCTCGGGCGCCTGATCGAAGTGGCGGCCGGCGTCCTCGCGGTGGGGCCGCCCGGCCCGGCCGAGCGGGCACCGCAGGTGCCTGTCACCCAGGTGATGGAGTTCTTCCGCGACCGCCTCTACCACGCGGCCATTGACCGGGGGTTCGATCACGATCTTGTGCGGGCGACCCTGGCGACTGGGTTTTCCGACGCCGCCTGCTCGCCGGCGCTCGCCGGCAACGTGCCGGCGTTCTGGGCGCGGCTGGAGGCCCTGTCGGATTGCGCCGGACGCGAATGGTGGCCCGGGCTTGTCGAGCTTGTAGAGCGCACCTTCCGCATCCAGAAGGACCTGGACGCGGGGACCAGCGTGCGCGAAGACCTGCTCAGTGAAAAAGAGGAGGTCGAGCTGGCGGACTTGCTCGCGGCGGGGCGCGGTGAGATCTGCGAGCTGTTCGACGCGGGCCGCTATGCGGACGGCGCGGAGCTATACTGCCGCCGGCTCGCCGACCCGGTGCACGTGTTCTTCGACCAGGTCTTCGTCAACGTGGACGATGCGGCCGTGCGCCAGAACCGCAAGGGCCTCTGCGCCGAGATATACCACCTCTTCGCGGACCGCTTCGCGGACCTGTGCGCCACGCCCGAATCGCAGGCCTCGGGGAACACGCAGAACTCGGGCGCAGATTCGCGCTGATTCACGCCCGCCGGAACGGTGCCGGTGCCCGCGTTCAATCCGGGTGGGATTCTTCTTCTCGCTCGACGCCCGTTCCCAGGCTCCCCAGCCGGGCGATGGCCTTGCTGCCGATGTCGGTGCGGAAGTGGGCGCCTTCGAAATGGATCTTGCCGGCGGCCTCGTAGGCCATCTTCTGGGCCTCGCGGATCGTCGCCCCTCGCGCCGTCACGCCCAGCACCCGCCCGCCGTTGGTGACGACCCGTCCGCCGGAGCGCCTCGTGCCCGCGTGGAAGACCACCACGTCTTCCATCCCGGCGACCTCATCGAGCCCGCCAATCGGCAGGCCCTTCCGGTAGGAACCCGGGTAGCCGCCGCTCGCCATCACCACGCACAGGGCGGCCCCGTCGTGCCATTCGAACACCGCCTCGTCGAGCCGCCCTTCCGCCGCGGCGAACAGGATCGGCACGAGGTCGCTCTTCAGCCGCATGAGCAGGGGCTGGGTCTCGGGATCGCCGAAGCGGCAGTTGAACTCCAGCACGTACGGCGCATTGTCCACCACCATGATGCCGGCGTAGAGGACGCCCGCGTAGTCCCGGCCCTCGCGGTTCATGGCATGGATGGCCTGCACGATGACGTCGCGTTCCACGGCCCTGTGCATCACGGGAGTGATGACGGGCGCCGGGCTGTAGGCGCCCATGCCGCC
>CAZXDF010000268.1:0-13785 GCA_964639345.1 uncultured candidatus Brocadiaceae bacterium
CCGTCAGACGCCGCTTGCCGACCGATTGCGCGCCCCACAAGGATGCTGAGATGACCATGCGTCGCAGGAAAAGGCCGTCTTCAAGGTTTGACAACACACATGGAGCCCCGTACACTACGAACAATCGGCAGGAAAGCCTGGCCGAAACTGGTAAATGGGAAATGTCGGTTTAGACCCTTCGACGCTTGGACTTGTTCTCCTCTGTTTCCGTGCGTTTCCGTGCATTCCGTGGGCAGAATGCGTTTTCGTCATTCGGATTTCGTGATTGACTCGTCCTTCGGGCTTCGTCATTCTTTCGGCATTCGGGCTTCGTCATTGATTCAGCATTCGGATTTCGTCATTGATTCGTCATTCGGTCCGCAACTCCGAATGCCACTGGATATCTTCCGCGCGCAGCTCGACTCGCTCGGGTCCGCGGAACCCGTTCAGCATCGGCTCGAACGCAAGCGCGAAGGGCTCGCCGCGGCGGGCGTTCAGCAGCGGCAGCCAGTCCGCCTTGCCGAAGGCGATCACGCGCAGTGATACACCGTCCTGCCGGGCCAGGAACGAAAGGTGCTTGCGCCCCTTCCCCACGAGTTGCGGATTGCCGGCGACGCTGAGGGCGCCGGCCATGAACAGCGGCTGCGGGTTCCCCATGCCGAACGGGGCCAGACGCCGCAGTTCCCTCACCGCGTCGTCGGAGAGATCTCGAAGGCTCACCTCCCCTTCCAGCGCCAGCTCAGGCCCGGGCGGGGGGCTTCCCTGCAGCTCAATGGCGATCCCGTTGATCCGGTCGGTGAACGCCTCCAGGTTCTCGACTGGCAGGGTCAGGCCCGCCGCGCCCTCGTGCCCGCCGAACCTCTCCACAAGGTCCTCACATCGCCTGATGGCCTCGAACAGGGGGAACCCGGGGATGCTGCGTGCGCTGCCCCGGGCCACGCCATTTTCCTTGCGCAGCACGAATGCCGGGCGCCAGAAGGTCTCGCTCAGCCTGGAAGCCACCGGCCCCACCACGCCCAGGTGCCAGTCCGGGCTCGCCAGCACGATGCAGCCGCAGCGCTCCGCGTCGAACTCGGCTGCCGCGCGCGCCTGCGCCTCCTCGAAGATGGCCTTCTGCACGTTCTGGCGCAGCCGGTTCTGCTGGCTATGGTGGGCGGCCAGGTCCGCGGCGTGCCGCGGGTCGTCGGTCAGGAGCATCTCCACCGCCACGCCCGCGTGCCCCATGCGCCCGACCGCGTTGAGGCGTGGCGCCAGGTGGTAGGCCACCCGGTACGCGCTGACGCCCCCGTTGCCGGTTCCCTCGGCGCTTTCCATGAGGGCGCGCAGCCCGGGGTTGGCCGTCTGCGGAATGGCCTTCAGCCCGTAGCTCACCAGCACGCGGTTCTCGTCGACCAGGGGAGCCATGTCGGCCACGGTGCCCAGGGCCACCAGCGGCAGTGCGTCGACCAGCACGGGCTTGTACTCCTCGGGCACGGACGGGCCGGCGCTCATCGCCTGGCCGAACGCCCACGCAAGCTTGAACGCCACGCCCACGCCCGTCAGCCTCTCGTAGCCGAACGTGCAGTCCGGCAGCAGGGGGTTCAGCACGTGACGCGCCGCCGGGCGCGCGTGCCCCGGCCTGTGGTGGTCCGTCACCACCAGGTCCAGGCCTATGGCTGCCGCGTGCTCCGCCTCGCGGCAGGAACTTATGCCGCAGTCCACGGTCACGGCGACCTCGGCGCCCCGGTCCCTGTGCGCCTGGAGGGCCTCGCAGGTCAGCCCATAGCCGTCCTCGATGCGGTGTGGTATGTGGAAATCGACCTCCGCGCCCGCGCTCCGCAGGCACCTGACCAGCAGCGCCGTCGCGCAGATGCCGTCCGCGTCGTAGTCGCCGAAGACCGTGATCCGCCGCCCCGCCCGCACCGAATCCCACAGAAAGCCGGCCGCCTCGGTGAGCGTGGGGTTCTCGCGCGGGTCCTTCAGCTCCTTCAGCGAGGGCTCCAGGAAGCGTCCGGCGCTCCCCGCGTCGCTCAGCCCCCGGTTCAGCAGCAGGCGGGCGGTCAGCCGGGCGATACGCAGGTCCCTGGCGAGGCGTTCGGCGGCCTCAGGTTTCTCGGCGGGGAGTATCCATTTCGCACTCATCGCACGCAGTATAGCGCCGGGGTGCCCGCCCGCGCAAGGCTTGGGGCCGGCCGCTGCGAGATGGCGGCCCGCGTCGGCGATTCCGGCGTGGACGAGAACGCTTCCGCGACCGGGCGCAACCCCCTCAGCCTCACTCCTTCGCCCCAGGCTTCTTGAGTAGTTCCACGACTTCCTCGTTGCCTAGTTCTCCTGCGAGGTCAACGGGCGTCTGGCCTTCCTTAGTCTTCGCGTTCACATCCGCTCCCGCCTCCAGAAGAAGCTCTATCACATCGTCGTCCTGGAAACCAAGGTAGACGGCCCAGTGGAGGGGCGTCATGCCTGTGACGTTCCTGGCATTCACATCAGCCCCATTTTCCAGCAGAAGCTCGGCGATTTCCATGCGCACAAAAAGGGCTGCCCTGGCCAGTGGCGTTTCCCCAGTCCAGCTCTTGGCGTCCACGTCAGCACCTCTTGCTACAAGCAACTCTGCAATCTCGCTCTGACCCTCAAAGGCGGCTACGTGAAGAGGCGTTTGTCTGGTAGCACCTCTTGCGTTCACAAGCCCCGGGGTGGCAGCGAGGAGTTCTTGCACACGCGCAATGTCGCCACTCTCGACTGCTTCGTGTATTTCGCCGTCCCGTGGGCTACACCCACTCCCGAGCACAGCAACCAGCAAGACTGCTGCGAACATCCACAGCCAGCGCCGTTTCATGGCCCCTTCCCCCAATCGTGAAGGAATGCTCCCCATGACCTTATCACTTGTATAACTTCCCACGCGTCGAAAGGCAACCGTGGAATCAGACGCGGCTCACTTTGCTCCGCGCGCGGTGCGGGCACGGCAGCCTACTCCGCCGAAGCAGCCGCTCCGGCTGCGGCTGCGAGGCCGATCCCGAAGCCCTACGGCTGCGCTTCACGCTTGATCGGGCAGATGGAGGAGGTGCTGCCCTGCACGGCTGGCAGGTAGCACTTGAGCGTGTAGTCCATGACCATGCGGTCGGCGTTGTAGCGCCAGGCGAGGCTGCGGATCGAGTCCTTCTGCCGCTCCACCCAGCCGCGCGGCACGCCTTCCTCGTCGCGGTCATAGTAGAGCGGGATGACCTCGCTCTCGAGCACGTCGAAGCACGCCTGCATGTCGAGCCAGTCCTGGTGGTCGGGGTCGATGTGTTCGGTGCCGCTGCCGATTGCGAAGCCGTTGGTGCCGTCGTAGGCCTCGGCCCACCATCCGTCGAGGATCGAGAGGTTGAGGGCGGCGTTCAGCAGCGCCTTCTGCCCGCTGGTTCCGCAGGCCTCCAGGGGCCGGCGCGGGACGTTCAGCCACAGGTCGACGCCCTGGACCATGTGGCGCTCGACGTTGATGTCGTGACCTTCCAGGAAGACGATCTTCCCCGCGAACCGGGGGTCCTGGGTGACGCGGAACACATCCTGCACCAGGGCCTTCGCCGGTTCGTCGGCGGGGTGGGCCCGGCCGGCGAAGATGATCTGCACTGGCCTTTCCGGATGGTTGACGATGCGGTCCAGGCGGTCCAGGTCCCTGAGCAGGAGGTCTGCGCGCTTATAGGTGGCGAAGCGCCTGGCGCAGCCGATGGTCAGGGCGGCCGGGTCGAGGTGCACGTTGCCTTCCGGGCCCAGCTCCCTCCCGGCGGCGCGCCGCTCACGCTGCGTCCTTATGCAGCGGCGCACATAGTCCACCAGGCGCACCTTCAGGATCTGGTGCTGCTCCCACCACTCCTCGTCTTCGATGTTCTGCAGGGCCTCCCAGGTCTCGGGGTAGCACAGGTGCTGCTGCCAGTTCTCACCCAGGTAGCGGGAGAACAGCCGCTCGATGGGCCGCGAGAGCCAGGAGGCGACGTGCACGCCGTTGGTGATGTGGCCGATGGGCACCTGGTGCTCCGGCAGCTCGGGCCAGAGGCGCCGCCACATGCTGCGGCTGACGCGCCCGTGGAGGGCCGAGACCCCGTTGGCCGAGCGCGTCATCTTCAGGCCCAGCACCGTCATGCAGAACGGCTCGCCCGGGTCGTTGGGGTGGACGCGGCCCAGGGCCATCAGTGCCGGCAGCGTAAGCCCCAGCTCACGCCTCAGTGGGCCAAGGGCCTCCTCCACGGTATGGGAGTCGAACCTGTCGTGACCGGCCTCCACGGGGGTGTGGGTGGTGAATACCGTCATAGCCGCGGCGCGCTCCTGCACGTGGTGGAAGCGTCGCCCCTCCGCCTGCATCATCTCCCGGCATAGCTCCAGCACGCTGAACGCGCTGTGGCCCTCATTCAGGTGGAGCACGCCCGGCGAGACGCCCAGCGCTTGCAGGGCCCGGAGGCCGCCGACGCCGAGTATGAGCTCCTGGCGGATGCGCACCGTGTGATCGCCGCCGTAGAGCGTGTGCGTAAGCTGCCTGTCGCTGGAGGAGTTCCCCTCGACATCGGAGTCCAGGAGGACGAGTCGGTTGCGACCCACGCGGGCCGTCCAGACGGCCACTGCGATCTCCCCTGAAGCAGTGTGGACTTTCACGTTCATCGGCTGCCCGTGTGCATCGAGGGCGCGGTCCAGGGGAAGCTTTCCGGCGTTGTTTTCGAGATAGAGTTCGACCTGCCTGCCACCGGCGTCGAGTTGCTGATTGAAGTAGCCGTGGGCGTAGAACAGGCCCACTGCCACGAGGGGCACCCCGAGGTCGGAAGCGCTCTTGAGGTGATCGCCCGCCAGCACGCCCAGGCCGCCGGAGTAGATGGGCAGCGACTCGTGTATCCCGAACTCGGCGCTCACATACGCCACCGGGTAGGCATGCAGGCGCCCGGCATGGAACGCTCCCCAGGTGTGCTTGGCCTGCCGGTACTCGCGCAGCCGGTGGAAGGCGTAGGTGACGCGGGTGGCAAGCGCCAGGTCGGCCGCTTTCCGCTCAAGCTCCTCCTGCGGAAAGCGGGACAGGAACTCCACCGGGTTGTGGTTCACCTCGCGCCAGAGCCGGGGGTCCAGGTCGCGAAAGACGTCGATGACCTCCGGCTGCCAGGTCCAGTAGAGGTTGCGGGCAAGCTCCCGCAGTTCTGCGGCGATGTCCATTCCCGCCCTCCCGGCTTCACAGGATATTGCTGCACCATCGCTCGGCCGCAGACCGCTGAGCGTCCCAGCCGCCTGGAGGGGAGTATAGCAAAAGGCCGAGGCGGGCGACAAGACCTGACCTTCGAGCGCCGGGACGGACGGCCCTCAGCACTACAATGTCAAACTTGCCACCGAGGACACAGAGAAGGCAGAGAAAGGATGCAAGAACGACCGTAGGACAGTCAGAGCTGGCCGGGAGGCCTCCGTCGTGAAGTCCGTCAAATCCTTTTTCTATCCCTCTCTGTGCCCTCTGTGATCTCTGTGGCAGCTCTAACGTTGTAGTGTTAGCACAACGTGAAGGCGGGGGAATCTACTTCTTCAGGTTCTTGAAATCGACAACGCCGCCGCCGCTCGGGGGGAGGCCGACCTCGCCCGGGCGGACGATGCGGCTGGACGACTCCTGGCGCAGGCGTTGAAGCTCCTCCTCGAGCCCCTTTTGCGTCTCTGCGAGCTTGGGTTCGGCGGCTTCGACGAACCTACGAAAGGCCTCCGTCGTTGTCTCGGCCGGTATCTCGAACGAGACGGGGATCTGCTGCACACCCATGGGCGTCTGGAGGCCGAGCGTCACGTGGCCGATGAACTTCTTGGCGCTGCCGTCCAGCGGATCCAGCACGTCGATGTGCTTGACCGGGAACTTCTGGTCCTCGGGGTTCTCCTCGATGTACTCTTCCCTCTTGTAAATCATGTTTCCTTCCTTACCCTCTATTGGGGGGCTGGCGTTTGGTCCATTCGACCTGGGGGGCCATGCATCCGCCGGAAGCGGCGAACGGCACCGAGAGCATTGTAGGCGAACGGGGGCGGGTTTGGGAAGTGAATCCTACTCCTCATTTGCCCTATAATGGAGCGCGGCTACGCCGCGCGCCGGCCGCGTCTGACCGAGCGGGGCCGTGAGAGCCGGCCGCGTTTGCATCACAACTGAAGGGGAGCCTGCCATGTTCTACGATTCTCGCCGGTCGCGTTTGCGCCGGGCAGTGTGGACCGCCGGGCTGCTGGGCATCGTGCTCGCCACCGCCGCGCAGGCTGCGAACAAGGTGCTGAAGGACGAGTGGATGGCCATGTACATGGGCGCCCAGAAGATGGGCTACGCTCACACAAGGACCGTCGAGCAGAAGACCGACGACGGCGCCCTCTACGTGACCGAGGTCGAGGAGCACATGGTGCTGGCCCGGGGGGCGGTGCAGATGGCTGTGGGCGCGAGCCAGCGGGTGGTTGAGGGCGAGGACGGCAGGGTGCGGGAGTTCGAACAGGAGATGGACCTGGGCGGAAACATCATGGCTGTTCGAGGCAGGGTCAAGGACGGCAAGCTGGTCATCACGATGGGAGAGGGGCCCAACGCCCAGCAGCAGGCGGTGGAGGTGCCGGACGGGCTGTGCCCATGGGCCGTCGAGAAGGCAACGCTGGCCAAGGGCCTAGCGCCGGGTACCATGTTCGAATTGCCGATCTTTCTTGCCCAGGCGCCCGGAAGGGCGTGCACCGCGACCGCTGCCGTGGGAGAGATGGAGGAAGTGAGCGTTTTTGAAATCAAGAAGTGGCTGCACAGGGTCGAGGTGGAGGTATCCGCCTACCCCGGTTTGAAGGTCGTCACGTGGGTTGACAAGGACGGACAGGCCTGGCTCTCGCGCACTTCCATGGGCGGCATCCAGATCGAGCTTCGGCGCGTAAGCAAAGAGCTCGCGCTCAGCCCGAACACAGCCGCCGAGCTCATGGTGAGCTTCGCCATCAGGCCGGACCGCCCGATCGTCAGGCCCCGCGAGCGAGAATCGCTGACGTTGCTCCTCAAACCGACCGCGGATGCGGCGAAGAACCGCACGCTGCCCGAGGACCCGCTCCAGAGCGTCAAGCCGCACAAGGACGGCCTGCTGGTGACCGTGCGCAAGGCGAAGGGCGACCCGAAGAAGAGCTACAGCCTTCCCTACAAGGGAAAGGAGTGGGCGGGGCTGCTCAGGCCCACGGCGTGGCTGGAATCCGAGGACCCGCTGATCGTCGGGATGAGCAAGGCGGCGGTCGGCGGAGAGGGCGATGCGCTCGAGGCAGCCTACAGGATTGAGCAATACGTGCGAAAGGTAATGACGAACAAAGGGCTGGGCGTGGGGTTCGCTACGGCCCTGGAGACGGCCCGCCAGAAGGCCGGCGACTGCACCGAGCACGCCGTGCTGACCACCGCGCTCGCCCGCGCCGCCGGCATCCCAAGCCGGTTGGTGGTGGGCATGGCCTACACGGAGGCCTTCGTCGGCGGCGTGCGCAACAGTTTCCTCTACCACATGTGGACCGAGGTCTATGTCGGGGAGTGGCTGCCGATCGACGCCGCCATGGGCGCTCACGATGCCACCCACGTAGCCCTTGGCCGGAGCAACCTCGATTCGCCGGGCGCGATGCTGGAGATCAGCGCGATCATGCCGGCGTTCCTGGGTAGCACAGAGATCAGCGTCCTGGAGTCCCGAGAATGAGTCCCCTGTTCGCAATGACGTCCAGGGACGATTGGCTGAAGGTCGTGGAGTTTCGCAACGACGGCAGCGTGCCGGTGCCATGCCGCGCCAGCGTGTCGGACGGCACATGGATGGAGCACGGCAAGGCCCTGGAGGAGTTGGTGCTGCGCTATCCCGAGGTGTTCGGCGAACATACGCCGCGCACCGACTGGGAGAAGTTGGAGAAGGGCCTGGGCGTGCCCGAGCCCTACACCGACCCCTGGGGCTGCGAGTGGGACCATGCCATGGCGGGCATCACCGGCCAGGTGGTCGGGCACCCCCTGGAGGACTGGGAGTCCCTGCGCGAGTATCAGGCGCCCGATCCGATGCTGGACGGCGACGGGAAACCCGTCGACTGGGACGGGATGCGCCGCCGCCTGGAAGAAAGGCGCGCCAGGAGCGAGATCGTTTACCACGGGTTCGACCACGGTTTCCTTTTCATGCGCCTCTACTACCTCAGGGGCTTTGAGAACCTGATGATGGACATGGCGACCGGCGACGGGCGGGTTCAGGAACTCGTCGACATGATCGTCGGGTTCTACGAGAAGCGCCTGCTGCGCGTGCTGCCGATGGGGCTGGACCTGTTCAACTTCGCCGACGATCTGGGCATGCAGGATCAGTTGCAGATATCCCCCGCCCTCTGGCGGCGCTACATCAAGCCGGCCTACGCCCGGCTTTTCGGCATGTGCCGGCAGGCCGGCGCGCACGTCTACCTGCACTGCGACGGCTACATGGTCGACATCATGGGCGACCTCGTCGAGATCGGCTGCACGGTCGAGAACCCCCAGGACCTCTGCAACGGCCTGGAGAACATCCGCCGGCAGCTCAAGGGCAAGGTCTGCATCGATCTGGACATCGACCGCCAGAAGGTCGTGCCGTTCGGCACGCCCGCCCAGATCGACCGCCACATCCGCGCGTGCGTGGAGACCCTCGGCTCTCGCGAAGGGGGTCTGATGATGGCCTGGGGCATCTACCCGGGCACGTCGCTCGAGAACATCGAGGCCACGGCGGCCGCGATGTCCCGTTACCGGACGATGTTCTGCCAGGGCCGCGGGCCCAGTCCCGGCGGAAAATGAGTTGGCGTGGCCCGGGCCTAGCCGGTATAATGCTGGGGAATCCTGGGGGAGGGAATACCTACCATGACGCGAGAATTTCGGCGCTACGTCCCGACGGTTGCCACGATCGCCAACATCACGGCGGGCTTCGTGGCGATAGCGTTGGCCGTGGAAGGCGAGTTCTATCTGGCGGCGGTGCTCATCATCGTCGCCGTGCTCTGTGATTCCCTGGACGGCGCCCTTGCCCGCATGTTCCGGGCATGCAGCCGGTTCGGCGCAGAGCTCGACTCCCTGGCCGACATCGTTTCGTTCGGCGTGGCGCCGGCCGTGCTGGTCGGAACGTTCGTGCCGGGCCGGCATTCGGCGCTGGTCTGGGCGCTGCTGGCGGCATTTCCCGTGTGCGCCGCGCTGCGGCTTGCGCGCTTCAACGCGGCCCACGGCGATGAGTCCATAGCGCGCGGCGCCTTTAGGGGCCTTCCCAGCACCGCGGCCGGGGGGTGCGTGGCCGCTGCCGTGCTGACCATAGAGGGAATGGCGGGGAACGTGCAGCTCTTGTCCGGTCTGCTCCCGTGGCTCGTGGTGCTGCTGGCCGCTCTTATGGTAAGCAGCATACCGTATCGGCACATCGGCGTGGTGATGGCGAAGCACCCCATGCCGTGCATCATGGCGGGGATGCTTCTGGTTGTGCTTGCGGGGGTCTTGCGGCGGCAGGAACTGATCTTTCCGATGTTCTTCTGGGGCTACGCGTTCTCCGGACCGGCCGTGGCCGTCGGGGCCCGGATCAGGGCCTACCGCGAGGCGCGCGCAGGCTGACGCGCCGGGCGCAATGCGCTCTGCAACAGGCGCACGTAGAGGGCCTCGTAGCGCCTTGTCAGGTCGGCGACATTGAACTCCGCGAACGCCCTCTCCCGTCCCCGCCGGCCGAACTCGGCGGCGCGCTCCGGGTCGCTGAGGAGGCCGAGTAGGGCGTCGGTGAGATCTCGGGGCTTGCGGCGCGGCACGATCAGCCCCGTGCGGCCCTCGACGATCAGCTCGCCGCACCCCGGCGCATCCGTGCTCACCACGGGCAGCCCCGAGGCCATTGCCTCAAGCACGGTGCGCGGCATTCCTTCCACCACGCTCGATAGCACGAAGGCATCGGCCGCCGCGTAGAGGCGGGCGGGCTGCGAGACCCATCCCGTCAGCACCACGCGCTCGCCCAGGCCAAGCCGCCGGACCTCTCCGCGCACCCACGCCGCGAGAGGGCCGTCGCCTGCGAGGGCGAGCAGGGGACGTTCGTCCCTGGCCGCCACGACCGCGAAGGCAGAGAGCAGGTCCGGCAGAGCTTTTGCCGGGGCCAGCCGGCCCAGGAAGGCCAGCACCGGGCGATCGGGCGGGAGGCCAAGCTCCGCCCTGGCCGCCAGCCGCCCGGACAGGCCCTCGGGTTCCCCGAGGCCGAACGGCGCCGCGGACACGGGGAAATCGGCCGCGTCCACACCGTTGGGGATCACGGTGAGCGCTCCGAGCGGCAGTCCGGCCCGCGAGGCCTGGAACCGGCGCACGTGCCCGCTCACGCACACCTCCCCGCGCGTCAGAGCGAACGTGAGGCCGTCCAGCAGCGTGTGCCAGTGGCGCGGGTCGGCCGTGCGCACCCCGCCGACCACCACCGGCGTGCGCGCCAGCGTCCCGGCGAAGCGCCCGGCGAGGTTAGCGTGGAGCAGAAGCGTTTGCAGCACCTGCACCCGCTCTCGCCGAAGCAGGCCGGCCAGCCACGCCAGGCGGCCACACAGTGCGCCAAACGCCTTCAGTTGCGAGGAACCCGCGCCCATGGCCGGAGGCCCCAGGGCCCGGAGCCCCAGGTGGTGGACCGGGACGCCGAGGCTGCGGAATCTCTCGGAGTAGTACGCCTCGCCCTCCAGGCATGCGACCTGAGGGGCGAAACGCTCCCGGTCGATGTGCCGCACGAGCTCGTAGAGCGACCTCTCGGCGCCGCCCTGTCTGAAGGTGGTGATGAGGAACAGGACTCGGATCATGGCTCTCGCGAGCGGTGCAACCGCCTTTCTTGATAAAGCCCTGGCTCTCGCGAGCGGTGCAACCGCCTTTCTTGACAAAGCCCTGGCTCTCGCGATTGTCGCGCGCGCGACCCACGGGCCTACCGCTGCCAGCGCAGCTTCGCCTCGGGCAGCGGCGGGAACTCGGCATGTGGCAGCGTCTGATACCAGTAGGCCACCGAGCTGATGTCGTCGGTGAACGGCTCGTAACCCGTCGGCTGTGGCGTAAAGCCAAGGTCCTGCATGGTGACCCGCAGGTCGCTCTTGAACCGGATGGGGTCCAGCACGTGCCAGCGATACAGGCCGTGCTTGATGATCTCACCCTCGACCTTGTGGAACAGCGGATAGCCCAGGAACGGGGTGCAGAAGGTCTGGCCGCCGAAGCCCCACGCCCCGCCCACATAGTCCTCCGTGCCCGTGCCGCAGATGGTCGGATTCTCGGCGTCGCCGTCGAGATAGAACTTGATCTCGCCCTCGCCCCACCAGCCGTTCGAGAGTTGGGCCCAGGCCAGGTAAGTGCCCACGTAGTGGCCCGCGCCCCGGATGCCGTCCACGATGGTGTATTCCCGGTGGTAGGTCACGGGGTTCTCGCGCCGCCACTGCGCGT
This sequence comes from uncultured candidatus Brocadiaceae bacterium, assembly GCA_964639345.1. GTDB lineage: Bacteria > Planctomycetota > Brocadiia > SM23-32 > SM23-32 > CAZHPE01. Next base: position 11,324 of record CAZXDF010000268.1, read on the forward strand.
GCAGATAGGCGGCGTTTTCGGGCACGTCGGTCAAGGAGTAGGTGATCTGGTAGTAGAGCCCACCGACGTCGTCGCCGTGCTCATTGGTAAGGGTGATCCTGGCGCCCTTTCGGAAGGGCATCGGCCAGTAGCAGTTCATACCCCCCCTCGGGTTGACCGCCACAGGGAGGCTGTTGATGCGGCAGCGCATCGCGTGTCCGTTGGCGAAGAAGTCGCCGATCGGCGCCTCGATGCTCGGCGTCGGACCGCCGTCCCAATAGAAGCGCAGCACCAGGTCCCGGAGCACCGTCTTGCCGCGCGGGCCGCCCTCGCCCACGGTGATCCAGATGTGCTGGATGACGCCCGGGCCTTCGATCTCCGCCAGCGTGGTGATGGAATCCTTGCCCAGCTTGATGCACGGGCGGCCTTTCCAACCCTTGCCGAGGTGGTTCTCCGCCGTGGCGCCGGCTCCGCGCGCGCCGGTGGGGTTCTCGGCGGAAATGCTGCGCGTCTCCGCGTCGCTCAGAAGCGGAAGCGCGCCCATCCCAAGTCCTAATGCCGGTTGCAGCACCATTGCACGTCCCCTTACCTTGTCGAAAGTCCCATACCGCGTAGTGCCGGTAGCGCTCGCCATTATTGGGCATTTGCGCCCCGGTAGCAAAGTCCAGTGACCGGTTTCCGCCGCGCGGTCTTGCGTAAAGTGGCGCCGGCAGGTACAAAAGAGGGCCGGCCGATCCCTGGCCGGCCTTCCGCGAGGAGCAGGACATGGGCACCGAACGCGACTGCATACTGGAACAGACATCCGAGGATCTCAAGGCCTGGCTGCGCGAACGCGGTGAGCCCGACTACCGGCTTGGCCAGCTCCTCCGATGGCTCTACGAGGTGCGGGTCGACTCGTTCGATGCGATGACGAACCTGCCGGCACCGCTGCGCGAGGGGCTGAAGGGGGCCTACGGCTTCCCGGTGCTCGAGGAGATCCACCGCGTGGCCAGTTCGGACGGCCGCACTGAGAGATTCCTTTACGCATTGGCGGACGGCGAGCAGATCGAAGCCGTGGCCATGGAGGACGCAGGGCGCCCGACCTTCTGCATCTCATCCCAGGCCGGCTGCGAGCTGGCGTGCCGCTTCTGCGCGACGGGGCAGTCGACCTTCGGCCGAAACCTGACGACGGGCGAGATCCTGGCGCAGGTCACGGCCCTCGCGCGCGCCGGCGGAGGCGTGCGCAACGTCGTCTTCATGGGCATGGGCGAGCCGCTGCTGAACCTGGACGCCGTTGCCCCTGCGCTCGAGGCGCTTGTGGACGAGTGCAGGTTCGCGCTGGGCGTGCGGCACATCACGGTCTCCACCGCCGGCATCACCCCGGGCGTCCGCCGCCTGGCCGGCGGCCCCGTGCAGCCCAACCTGGCGCTTTCTCTCAACTCGCCCTTCGATCAGCAGCGCAGCGAGACCATGCCGGTCAACCGCCGATATCCCCTTGCAGAGGTGCTGGAGGCATGCGAGGATTACGCCCGCAAGAGCGGCCGGCGAATCCTGCTCGAATACGTCCTGCTGGCCGGCGTGAACACCTCGCCGGATCACGTCCGCGTGCTGGGCCGTATTGCGCGGGACCTTCGCGCGCTGGTGAACCTCATCCCGTTCAACCCCGTGCACGGCTGCGGGTTCGAGCCGCCGGACAAGGACGAGCTGTACCGCTTCAGGGCCGCGCTTGAGCGCACGGGCGCAAAGGCGACCGTGCGGTTCCGGCGGGGGCGCGAGATCCGCGCGGGCTGCGGACAGCTCAAGCGCCGTCACGGAAAGCTCAAACCCCGCCGCGGGCGCAAGGGAGCGGAGAAGCCGCGTGGCTGACGGCAAGATCAAACTGGTAGCCTTCGACATGGAAGGGGTGCTGAGCGCCGACCCGACCGTGTGGGAGATCATGCACGGCAAGCTCGGCACCTGGGACTCGCACGGGCGGCCCTACTGGGAGCGCTACCAGGCGGGCGAGTTCGGCTACGACCGGTTCGCGCGCATGGACGTGGCCGTCTGGCGCGGGGCGGAGGTGGGCCTGCTCCGGGAGGCCGCGCGCGAGGTCCGGTGGATGAACGGGTGCGCGGAGGTGCTCGGCGCCCTGGCCGAAGCCGGCGTGGCGGCCGCTGTCATCAGCAGCGGGCTCCTGTGCGTGGCCTCGCGCCTGGAGGAGGAGTTCGGCATCGAGCCGGTCTTCGCCAACCGGGCGATGGCGGAAGGGGACCGGCTGACCGGCGAGGTCGATATCCTCGTGCCGTACGAGGCCAAGGGGGGCATCCTGCGCTCGCTGGCCGCTCGGGGTGGCATCGAACGCGACCAGATCGCGGCCGTCGGCGACAGCCACTCGGACGTCGCCATGTTCCGCGAGGCCGCCGTGAGCGTGGCCTTCCGCCCGACCCATGCCTCTGTCGCGGCGGCAGCCACGCACTGCATCGACGGCGAGGACCTGCGCCCGCTGCTGGAATTCCTGCTATAGC
>CAZXDF010000269.1:0-3036 GCA_964639345.1 uncultured candidatus Brocadiaceae bacterium
GACGTCAGCGGCGCGGTTGCGGACGGGGATCAACGCTTGATACATCTCCGAGTTGTACCATCCCTGCAACGCGCCCTGGTCGGGAAACCGAATCACAACCGTCAGATCATAGGGATGCTCGCCAGCGAGTACTGACGCCCGCCTGCCGCGGAGGATGATTTCCGCCTCGAACGGGACCAGCGACTTCCCGACGCCATCAACATATATCTCCCATTGGGACTGATCCCTGACCGTGATGTGGCCGATGAGGTACGCAGCCATACTTCCTCCTCCTTTCATTCTCCCCCTGCTGGCGGGGTGACCTGAACTCTCAACACTTCGACTTCGATTCTCCTTCATCCCTTCACTTCCTCGGCCCTTCCCGTACCTCCCGCCGCGTAGGAGCCACTCAATGCCGTTAACCCAAGCGGCTCGCCTGCCGTCCAGGGCAGTTCTTTACTAAGGTGTAACACCTGTCACAAGAAGGTGTTAAGTGCTATTTCTGGATTTTTTCCATACCTCGATTATACTGATCGCGTGTCCAGGCTTCGTCTGTAACGCGACCGGAGAGCGAGTATGGCGATCGACATCACCCCCCCTCCAGGGCCTTTCCATCTCACGAGTGTCGCGATTCGGGCCGTCGCGGCGGAGGAGGAGAAGGGCTGGGACGAGCTGATGCGCGATGCGCATCCTCTCGGCAACGCTCATTTCCCCGGGCACAAGATCAAGTACGTGGCTGAACTGCGCGGTCACGCTGTCGCGTTGCTGTGCTTCAGCGCCAGCGCCTTCCATCTGGCGGATCGCGACCGCCACATCGGGTGGGATGTAGAGCAATGCATGCGGCGGCGTCATTTCGTTGTGCAGAACAGCCGGTTCTTGATTCTCTCAAAGCAGAAGCGCCGCAACCTTGCCTCACGAGTCCTGTCACTGGGCGCCCGGCAGGTAAGTCTGGATTGGCCGCGTCGCTTCGGGTTCGAGCCGTTGATGCTGGAGACCTTCGTGGATCCGGTGCACTTCAGCGGCGCATGCTACAAGGCGGCGGGCTGGCAGCAAGTGGGGTTGACGCGTGGGTTCCGCCGTGACGCCCGCGAGTTCTATGCTCCGGACAGCCATCCGAAACAGATCTGGATGAAGTCGCTGCGCACCGAGGCCGTGGATTGGCTTCGAGCCGAAACGATGCCCGAGCCGTGGCACGGTTTCGAGAAGCCCCTGCCGGCGAAACGGGTTGCCGACCGTCTGGGCGTCCCCGGCCTGCTTTCGCTGCTGGAGGCGTTCACGGGCCTCCCGGACTGGCGTCGCACGAACGGCCGCCGCTATCCGCTCTGTTGCTGTCTGTCGATTCTCGTCTGCGGTCGGCTGGCCGGCTGCGAGACGCTTGAGCAATGCGCGGAGTTCGGCGCGACATTGACGCAGCCTCAGCTGCGGGCACTGCATTCGTGGAGGAATCCGAAGACGGATCGCTACATGGCTCCGAAGACGACCACCCTGTGGCGCGTCGCCGCCGGCGTGGACGCCGAGCTGTTCGAGGAGAAGGCGAACGCGTGGCTCTCCGATCAGGGCATGCCACTGGAGGCCATCGCCATCGATGGCAAGGCCTTCCGGGCGACGGCGCTGAACGGGGACGGCGGATCGTTCGCGGTGAACGCGCTCAACCACAAAGGCTCCGCCCCTTTTTTCTTCAGCAGTTCGCCCACGGCAAAGGGCAGGAACTGAGCGCCACCGACGCTCTGCTGGACCGCCTGGGTGACATCGACGGGACGGTCCTGACCTTCGACGCCCTCCACTCTCGCCGGGCGGGCATGGAGAAAGTCGTGATCGGGAAACGGGCGGATTACCTTGTCCAGGTCAAGGACAACACTCCGGCACTGGACGCATCGATCGAACGGGCATTCAAGCGACACATCGACGACACGTTGACCGCCGAGACGTTCGATTTCGAGCACGGCAGGATCGAGGAGCGCAAGCTCGAAATGGTGCCGCTCTCACCCGTGGACACGGGTTGGCCGCACACTCATCTGGCCTGCAGAGTCGAGCGTGAGCGTTGGCTCCAACGCGGCGGCGAAACCGTCGAACACACCTGGGAACAGTCGCATTACGTGGCCAGCTTCCCCGCCTGCGCCCGGCAACCCGAGCAGGTGCTGCAGCTCATCCGGGGCCACTGGAGCATCGAGAACGAGCTGCACCATCCCAAGGACCGCAGTATGGACGAGGACCGTTGCCGGGCCTCCGAGGCGGGTGCCGGACGGGTGCTGTCGTGCATCCGGTCGTTCGTGGCGCAGGTGTCCAGACGCGCGAAGGAATCACTCGGCGTGATCCGGCGACGCTTCGCGGGCAAGCCCCATCTGCTGCTGAAGCTGCTGACAAGCAACAGCCTCGCGGATTGGGAGCGTCGGCACCGTCCCTACAAGATGGCCGAAGGCCTCGGCTGAGCGCGTCGGCGACCAACTCGAGGACCACGAGCCCAAGCCGCGTCAACTCGACCCCGTGCGGCAACCAAGGAGCACACACAGCCGCCGGAATCCGCAGCGGCGGCGTTCCCGACGCAAATACAGCGCCCTACAGACCCCACATGGCCCGCTGTTGAGGAGCTCGGGCCCCGCTACAACACGGAGACGCTCAGAACGGAACGGCCCTGTCCGGGGCCCAAGCAGACCTTGCAGCTCCGGGCTGTAGATAGTATTGTGTGAACCAACTGATCCAAAAAGCCCGTTGGTTGTGCTCACATGGACCAGCCATTATACCCTCTGCAATTCCGGCCTGTCTACGATCAGAAGTCGTGGGCAGGCAACCTGCTTGCAGGCTACCTCGGTGACCGTGCTGATCGTGAGGCGCCGCCTCCCGGCACCGGGGTGAGTTGGGAACTCGTGGACGGCAACGGCGTCGATTGCATCGTCGCCAATGGGAGCCTCGCTGGAGCCAAGCTTACCGACCTCGTCCAGAATTCTCCGAAGGAGATCGTCGGCAGGAGGCATCCACAGGGCCGTCCCTTCCCGCTCGCGGTTCGCCTGCTGGATGTGGGGCAGTCGCAGTCGCTCCTGGTCCATCCTGCGCAGGAGG
>CAZXDF010000270.1:0-6981 GCA_964639345.1 uncultured candidatus Brocadiaceae bacterium
GTCTCACCGTCTTCGTTCTGAATGCCGGGGTTTGCGCCTTCGGCCACAAGCAGATTGGCCATGTCTTGGTGACCCCTGGAGGCAGCTTCGAAAATCGGTGTCATCCCGAATGGATCCTTGGCGTTGACGCCCCCTCCTGCCGCAATCAGCAACTTGGCCAACTCAGTTTCCCCAGACTCCACCGCCTGAAACAGCGCCGTCCTGTTCCACCAGTCCTGCGCGTCTATCTTCGCTCCCCTTCGTATCAGTAGTCTGACAACCGCTTCGCGACGCTCGGGCCTACTGCCTAGAGAATCCGCACCCGTGGCCACTATCAGAGGGGTAGCCCCGTTGAGTGTACCCTCGTGCTCAATCTCAATGTCCGCTCCCCCATCCAGGAGGGCCTCAGCAGTGTCCGCGTGGGAGCGAGCTGTCGCGGGATGGATGGCCGCGTACCCGTAATCGTTTACCGGATCTGGGTCGGCTCCCCCTTCAAGGAGCAACTTCACGACCGCAGTGTGGCCTTGACGAGCGGCCACCATTATGGCGGTCACGCCGTCGCTGTCCGCTGCATTAACATCGGCCCCGCCATCAAGTAGCGCCTCGACCTTTTCCCTGTTTCCCGCCATAGCCGCAAGGACGAGGTCCGACCGGCGAGTGCAGCCCGCGGACAGTAGAATCAACACGACACCAACAAGGAGTGTGGCCTTACGCATTGCACCTACCCCACTTCGGGCGTTTCAGAGCCATCCGCTACTCACCCACAGTATACTGCCACACGGCTCTTTCGCGCAATCCGCGCTGCGTACGGGGGGGGGGACTGCCGGTGGGGCATCGTGTGGCGACTCAGCCGCGTTGACACTTGGGGCGGCCTTTCCTACAATCGCCGATCTGTTATGCTCTGCTGGCAGCTGACCATATTTCGAAGGAACCCCTGCCATGCGCATCGTGCTGATCGTTTCCCATACGTCCCGGACCACCTGGGCGTCAACGGCAACGACTGGCACGCCGGACCTGGACGAGTTCGGCCGGGCGCAGAACGCGCCGCCCGGCGGAGCAACCGCCTTTCAACGAAGGTCGAAGAGTCCAAGGGTCTAAGAGTCCAAGAGTCAAGGCCCGGTCGTCGTAACTCTTGGACCTTTTGACCCTGTGACCTTTTGACTTTGTCCCTTGCCTGTATCACCAGTGCAACTGGATTTGGTGGTAACGGCCCGCCGTGGGCCGTATCTCTTCATCCGTCTTCATCTGTGTGAAGCGGTGCAACCGCCTTTGTCTGTGTCGCGCAAACCGATTGTATCGGCGGCGGTGCAACCACCTTTCGTGGTGTCGTAACTCTTGGACTCTTCGACTCTTCGACCTTTCAGCCTAGGACATCCAACAGAATGACAGCCGCGGATAAACGCATCCAGCCTTCGTAGCCGAAGCTACCTCGGCGGAGCAGGCGATGAACGCAGATGAGGAAGACAGCAAGAGGATAGGAAAGACAGCATGGCAGCTCCACCTGTGTTCTTGCCTGTATCTGCGTCTATCAGCGTTCATCTGCGGCTGAATCTCCTCTTGTTGGAGCTTCTGAGCCCCGCGACGTGCGTTGGGTAACGTTTGAACGCAGCCCGCGTGTCGTTTAGAATGTAGCGTCGCTGCGCACGGTTTCGTTTCTACGCCCTGCAGGAGTGTCCATGCCGCTGTTTGAGACCAGGGGACTGACCAAGTACTACAGCAAGCGCGCGGTCGTCGACGGCGTCAGCATCGCCGTGGACCGGGGGGAGGTCGTGGGCATCCTGGGTCCCAACGGCGCCGGCAAGACCACGGCTTTCCGCATGTGCATCGGCATCGTCAAACCCGTGGCCGGCAAGACGTTCTTCGACGGGAAGGACATCACCGGCGTACCCATGTACAAGCGCAGCCGCATGGGCATGGGGTATCTTGCGCAGGATCCGAGCATCTTCCGGCACATGAGCGTTCAGGACAACCTCCTTGCCATCGTTGAGATGCTCCGGATGGACAGGCGGGAACGGCGACGCAAGACCCGAGCGCTGCTCGAAGAGTTCGGCCTCTACGGCCTGCGGGAACACATGGCCTACACGCTCAGCGGCGGCGAGCGGCGCCGGCTCGAGATCGCGCGGGCCCTGTGCAGCGATCCCCAGCTCATGATGCTCGACGAGCCATTCACCGGCATCGACCCGATCGCCGTGGGCGAGTTGCAGGACATGGTCGTGGGGCTCAAGGGGCGCGGGATAGGGGTGCTGATCACGGACCACAACGTGCTGGAGGCCCTCCGCATCACCGACAGGGCCTACATCCTGAGCGAAGGCAAGATCGTAACGCAGGGCACTTCGGTGGAACTCCTGGATGACCCGATCGCCCGCGAGGCGTACCTCGGATACCGCATTCAGCACGCTCATATCGGGCGCGAGGAGCCCCGCGCCAATTCCACGGCCCCCGGACCCACCGATCCCGGCTCGGCGGGTGGCTGAACTCGCGAAGCCCCTTCGCCGGCGAGCGCCTCTGCTCGCCTCTGCCGGGCCATAGCAATGGCTGGCAAACAATCGAACCTGACGCGCCTTCTGAAGAACGCTGCCATCGCTTCGGCGGCGGCGTGCTTGGCCGTCCTCTTGGTCGGCACCGTCTGGACCCGGCTCAACACGCATCAGCATGTGGTGGTCTTTCGCCTGGCGCCCGACGCGGGCCAACTCGACGCAGCGGCGCTCCGGGACGCCGCCAGCGTAGTGCGCAAGAGGGCGGCAGCCGTGGCGCGGAAGTTCGCGCTGGCGGACGTGGAGGTCGAGACCGAGGGGCCCGACCGCCTGCGCATGAGCTTCCAGACGCATTCCTCCCCCAGGGACGTGGAAGAGATGCTGGCGTGGGTGGGAATGCACGGCCGGGCCGACTTCTGCCTCCTGCATCCCCGCGACGGGTCCCTGGGCATTCTTGAACCCGGCGTGGAAGTCCGAGACAGGATGACGGACGTGCCCGAGGGCTACGTCCTCCGCACCTACCGCGAGAAGCTCTACCGGCTGAGCAGGCCAGGGGAGACGGTCACCCGCCGCCACCTCTATCTCGTGCGCGCGAGGCCCGTGTTGACGGTGAACGGATTCGCCCGGGTCCACTTCGCCACGGCCGGCTGGCAGAAGAAGAGCCTCGTCACGTTCGAGTTCGGAGGGGGGCAGGCCGAGGAGTTCCGGCAGGCGACGGCACTGAACGTGGGGCGGCAGATGATCCTGCTCATCGACGGCTACGCCTTCTTCCCGCCCCGCGAGATTCAGTCGGCCATCGGCGGCGGTCGGGTGCAGATCGAGGGGTATTTCTACAACCCGCCCCTGCGCATCCTGGTGAAGATGCTCCAGAGCGGCGCCATGCCGGGCCGGCTGGAGCAGCTCTCGCACGAGGTGGAATGACCGGGGCTTTCCCTTGCAGGTTCGTGCAGGGCGACTGTACAATCCTCCCTCGCGGCAATCTTACGCATCATGCGGAGGCGTTGAGGCATGGCAACCGAGGGCAGGGAACGCTGGGCCAGCCGGACGGCCTTCATCATGGCCGCCATCGGCTGCGCGGTAGGGCTGGGCAACCTCTGGCGTTTTCCGGCGGTGGCCTTCAAGAACGGCGGCGGGGCATTCTTCATTCCCTATTTCGTAGCCCTCATCACCGCCGGCATCCCACTGATGATCGTGGAGTATGCCATCGGGCAGCGGTACCAGGGGGGCGCGCCCCACGCCCTGGCGGCCATCACCAAGAAGTTCCGCTGGGTGGGGTGGTTCGCGCTGCTCGTGGCCACGGTGATCTGCATGTACTACGTGGTGATCATGGCCTATGCATGGCACTACTGCGTCGGGTCCTTTTCGCTGGCATGGACCAGGCCCGTGTCCTTCGTCGAAGTGAAGGCGGACGAGGCGGGCAAGCTCACGGCCGGCGAAGTGCCGGCGGAAACGATCAAGCTCTACCTTCTGGCCCCGAAGGCTGAGGCCAAGGCCCGCCTGGAGGCCTCACAAGCCCGCAGGCCGGAAGGGAAACGCCTCCCCGTCTTCACCCCCGAGGAGCTGGAAGCGGAGCAGGGCAAGGAGTCGTCCAGGGGCCTGCGTTACGTCTCGCTCGACGAGAACGTGGGGCACTACTTTGAGGAGAAGTGCCTGGGCGGCTATCGCTGGGGACCGATCGCCGAACAGGGCCCGAAGGCCCGCGACGAGGGGCCGGAAGCGGAGGCGGCGCGGCAGAAGATCAAGGAACTGAAGGCAGCGCTGGCGCCCTACGAGGGGGAGGTCTTCAAGCTGAGCCCGAACCTCGTGATCGGCGCTGCGGTGACGTGGGTGCTGATCTTCCTGATCATCTTCAGGGGCGTACACAACATTGGCAAAGTGGTGATGATCACCGTGCCCCTGCCGGTGATCCTGCTGCTGATCGTCCTCGTGCGAGGCGTCACGCTCCCGGGGGCCACCGCCGGCATCCTCTACTACCTCACCCCGAACTGGGAAATGCTCAAGGACCCGCAGGTGTGGATCGCCGCATACGGCCAGATATTCTTCAGCCTCAGCCTGGGCTTCGGCGTCCTGATCGCCTATGCGAGCTATATGCCCAAGGACAGCGACGTTACGGGGAGCGCCTTCATCACCAGCTTCGGCAACTGCGCCACGAGCTTCATGGCAGGCCTGGCGGTCTTCAGCGTCCTGGGCTACCTGGCCTACGTGCACAGTGCGGAGGTCGCGGAGGTCGTCAAGGGTGGCCCGGGCCTTGTCTTCAGGACTTACCCCGTCGCCCTGGCCCAGATGCCCATGGGAACGGTGGCGATCGCGGCCCTGTCCTTCATCTTCTTCCTCTGCCTGATCAGCCTCGGGATCGACAGCGCCTTCAGCCTGGTCGAGGGCCTCATCGCCGGCTTTCTCGATCACTGGCCACGCGTAAGCAAGCCGCTTCTGACGAGCGTGTTCTGCGTGATTGGCTTCTGCGGGAGCCTTTTCATCTGCACTAAGAGCGGGAACATCTGGCTGGACATCCTGGACAACTGGTGCGGCAACTACGGCTTGGCGCTCGTGGGCCTGCTGGAGTGCATCGCGGTCGGCTACTTCTTCCACTTCGACGAGCTCAAGGACTACATCAACGAGCACAGCGAGATCAAGGTCCACTACTGGTTCGACGTGTGCATCAAGTTCCTTACGCCGGGCATCTTGATCTATCTGCTCGCCAATCAGGTCTTCAAGGATATTTCTCAGCCCTATGGTGGGTACGATCAGGTGCTCAGGCACGCGGTGACCGTGGCCGGCTGGGGCATGTTCGCCATCCTGCTCGTTCTCGCTTTCATCCTCGGCAGCAACGGGCGGGCCATCGGCTGGCCGGTGGCTGGAGCGGCGGTGTTCGGAGCCTTTATGCTCTACTTCCACCTGACACTGCCGAAGAAGGAACTCGCCGAACTGATCGCCCCCGCCATCATGGGCGCGGTGGGCGCGGTGCTGCTGTTCGGAGGGCTCATCGCCTCGATCCTCAATTCCCGGCGAACCCGCCACAAGGCCGGGCTTTCCCTCGAAAGGATGCCCACTCCCGAGCGCGAGGAAGAGTCGACAACGGTCGAACCGACCGAATCATAGCCGCCCTGAGCGGGAGCCGGTGGAGACATCGGAACTGGGGGATCAAAGAGATGGGGCGGCAGATGAGATGTCCGAAGTGCGGGCTGGTCCTCCCCGATGAGGCTTTGCCTCCTCACGGCCGCACACCATTGGGCGAACCGGGCAGAAGGTGTCCTGCCTGCGGGGCAACTATTATGAATGATGACGGACAAAGCAAGCAAGAAAGCTTCCGGCTTAGTGGCTTTGAATACTTCGCTTCGCCGGACGGAAAGCGCATTGAGCGACCGTTCGCCGCTGGACTGTTCTACACACTCATAGCTTGGCTGCTGATCGGGTTTGTCGTCGCTGGAGGGGCGCGCCTCAACCTCCTGGATCGTCCATTTCAACTGGCGCTGGGGGCCATAGCGGCGTTTACGGCCGCAATGGCCTTCGCGTATGCCTACACTGGCTCCACAATCGGCGTGACCCCGATTGACACGATGAATGCCGAGACACAGTGAGGAGCTGGCCATGAAGGAACCGGTAATGAGGAGGCGGGCGGGCGTAGTCGCGGCCGGGATCGTCCTTGGGGCACTATGCGGCCTGACGCCGTGGGGTGATCTGTTGCTGGCCGAAGGGGCCGCGGAGTCCGCACGGGACGCGCTGCCCGAGTTGAAAAGAATGACCACTGTCCTGGACGGGCGCGTCAAGAGCGTCGACTGGTGCGCGGCGAACAACCTCATAGCGCTGGGCAGATGGCAGCGCGACGGCTACGTCGACGTGTGCGTGATGAGGCCCGACGGGACCGGGCTGAAGCGCCTCACGTCAAAGCCCGGCCTTTGCCCGCAGCGCCACAACGGGAACCCGGCGTGGCATCCGTCGGGAGAGTTCATAGTCTTCACGGCGCAGAACGAAGACGCCTCGCTCGGCGAGGACACGCAGGTCGGCAAGCTCAAGTCGAAGTCCGTCCCCGGCACCGGCCTCCACTGTAACCTGTGGGTGATGAGAAGCGACGGCTCCAGGGCCTGGCAACTGACCGATATCGGGACGGACTACAAGGCTCCGAGGGGAGTGATTCATCCGCAGTTCTCGCGCGACGGGAAGAAGCTCTTCTGGGCAGGGAGCACGGGGCAGTACCCGCGCGGGACGGTGTGGGGGAAATGGGCGATGCACGTCGCCGACTTTGTCGTGGAGGATGGCGTGCCACGGCTGGACAATGTCACCACGCTCCAGCCGGGCCGCCAGGTCAACTTCTACGAGAGCCATGCGTTCTCCCCCGATGGATCGAAGCTTCTGTTCTGCGCCAACTGCGAGCCCGGCCAAGCGGTGACCGGGATCGACATCTACGAGTACGAGCTTGCGAGCGGGCGTCTCACGAACCTCACGCGCACCAGCCATGATTGGGACGAGCATGCGCACTACTCTCCGGACGGGAGGTGGATCGCCTGGATGTCGAGCACGGGAATGAAGA
>CAZXDF010000271.1:0-4648 GCA_964639345.1 uncultured candidatus Brocadiaceae bacterium
AGCGGCCGCAGCACGCCCATCACGCGCGGAGAGTGCCTGTTCAAGTGCTCGCGGAGGCAGTGTTCGAGCAGCGCCTCATCGACCACGCTGTCGGTCTTGGCCACGCCGATCCGCTCGCAGAAGGCGCGGATGGCCTCCGGAGCGTAGCCCCGCCGTCTCAGGCCGCGCAGCGTGGGCAGGCGCGGGTCGTCCCATCCACTCACATAGCCCTCCTGGACGAGCGGCAGCAGCTTCCGCTTGCTCGGCTCGGTGCGGGTGAGATTGAGGCGGGCGAACTCGATCTGCTGCGGATGATACACGTCGAGTTGGTCGAGAAACCAGTCGTAGAGCGGCCGGTGGTTCTCGAACTCAAGCGAGCACAGGGAATGCGTGATCCCCTCGATGGAATCGCCCAGGCCGTGGGCCCAGTCGTAGGTGGGATAGATGCACCAGTCATCGCCCGTCCTGGGATGCGCTACGTGGAGGATTCTGTACATGACCGGGTCGCGCAGGTTCTGGTTGGGCGAGGCCATGTCGATCTTCGCCCTAAGCACGTGCTCGCCATCCTTGAACGCGCCCGCCCTCATGCGTTCAAACAGGTCGAGGCTCTCCTCGACCGTGCGGTCGCGATGAGGGCTGTTGCGGCCCGGTTTCGTCCAGCTTCCGCGGTATTCGCTGATCTGCTCGGCGCTGAGGCTGTCCACGTACGCCTTGCCCTTTCGGATGAGCTGCACGGCGTACTCATACATCTGCTCGAAGTAGTCCGAGGCGTAATAGAGCCGGTCCCCCCAATCGAATCCGAGCCAGCGGATGTCCTGCTGAATGGCGTCGATGTACTCCTGCTCCTCGGTGAGCGGGTTCGTGTCGTCGAACCGCAGGTTGCACAGCCCGCCGAACTCTTCCGGCATACCGAAATTGATGCAGATCGCCTTTGCATGACCCACATGCAGGTAGCCGTTCGGCTCCGGCGGAAAGCGCGTGTGGACGCGGCCCCCGTTCTTACCCGCCTTCACGTCGGCCGCGATGATCTGGCGGATGAAATCCATGCGTCGGCCCTCGCCCGACGCGCCCTCGTTGCATTTGCCCTCGGATGTGCCCATGGAATCGTCCACCTTTTCAGAAGACCGCCGGCCCGCAGACAGAACCCGGCATCGGGCTGTCCGATATTATGGGCGTCGGTGCGGCATGTCAACTCTCTTTGCACTCCGGAGATTGAGAGTGCCCCAAGCTTTGACTGGCAGCAGGGCATCTGCTACATTGCCTGTCTGGATACTTTCCCCCAGCACTGCTCCTAAAGCTCCCCGGAGAGAACGATGAGCAGTCCGTCCGACCGCGTGCGCGTGCGCCTGGCCCCTTCACCGACCGGTGATCCCCACGTGGGCCACGCCTACGTCGCCCTGTTCGACTACGCCTTCGCGCGCAAGACGGGCGGTGAGTTCGTCCTGCGCATCGACGACACCGACCGCACGCGCTTCAGGCCCGGAAGCGAAGAGGCCATCATGCGCGCGCTGAAGTGGCTGGGCCTGGAGTGGGACGAGGGCCCGGACACCGGCGGCCCGTGCGCGCCCTACCGCCAGAGCGAACGCACCGACATCTACCGCGAGCACGCGCACAAGCTGCTGGAGAGCGGCCGGGCCTACCGCTGCTTCTGCACGCCGGAGGAACTGGCGGCCATGCGCGAGAGGCAGCGCGCCCAGCGCCTGCAGATGGGCTACGGGCGGGTCTGTCGCGACCTGAGCGGGAATGAGATCCAGATGAAGCTCGCCGCCGGGACGCCCTGGACGGTGCGGATGAAGGCGCCGCTTGAGGGCGAGACGGGTTTCACGGACCTCGTGCGCGGGCCGGTTGTGGTGCGCAACAGCGAAATCGACGACCAGGTGCTTCTCAAGAGCGACGGTTTCCCCACCTACCACCTGGCCAGCGTGGTGGACGATCACCTGATGGGTATCAGCCACGTCATCCGCGCCGAGGAGTGGATCAGCTCCACGCCCAAGCACGTGCTCCTTTACGGGGCGTTCGGGTGGCCGGCGCCCACCTTCATCCACCTGCCGCTCCTCCGCAACAAGGACAGGTCCAAGATCAGCAAGCGCAAGGACCCGACGTCGCTTGACTGGTACCGCGAGCAGGGCTACCTGCCGGAGGCGCTGCTGAACTTCCTGGCCCTGATGGGCTGGTCGCTGGGCGACGACCGGGAGGTCTTCAGCGTCGCGGAGATGATCGAGGGCTTCTCGTGGGACCGCGTCAAGTCGAGCGGGCCGGTCTTCGACATACAGAAGCTCGACTGGCTGAACGGCGAATACATCCGCGCCATGGGCCTGGAGGAGCTGCTCGAGAGGATACTTGCCGGCCCCTACACGAGCCACACCGCGGAGCCGGCCGATCGGCTGCTGGCCATCCTGGCGCTGGTGCAGGAGAGGATCAAGAAGCTGGCGGAGTTCGACGCGATGACCGCGTTCTTCTTCGCGCCGGAGCCCTACGAGGCCGCCCTGCTCGTTCCGAAGAAGCAGGACGCCGAGTTCGTGCGCGCGGCCCTCGCGGGGATCGAAGAGGCGCTGCAAAGCGCGCAGGAGTGGAAGACGGGGCCGCTGGAGGGGACCGTGCGGGCGTTGTGCGAAGAGCGCGGGTGGAAGCGCGGGGCGGCCTACATGGTGCTGCGCGTGGCGGTCACCTGCCGCACGGTGAGCACGCCGCTGTTTGAGACGATGGAGCTGCTCGGGCGCGAGGAATGCTTCCGGCGGACGGGCGCGGCGGCGCAGGCGGCGCGCGAGCTATAACGCTCGCCCTCTTGATCCGCGCGAAGCGTTTCACATAGAATCGCGCGTGTAGGTAGTGCATGGGTGCGCCGGGGACGGCAGCCAGCCAGCGGAGGTCCATGCAGCAATGGCCCGCAAGGAACCCCCCATTATCGGTCTGCTGCTGGGGAGACTGTGGTTGTTCGTCAGCACGTGCGGACTTGCCGCGTGCGTGGCGCTGGGCTGGCATCTCTACTCCGATCCTTCCCTGCTGCGCGAGAACCCCGTCGGCGTACGGATCAGCCTGATGCTGTGCGTGCTGTTCGGGACGCCGACGTGCCTCTACGGGATCATGTCCGCGCTGAGGGCAGGCGAGCGGGAGCGCAGACTCCGCCAGGCCGCACGGGAGCTGGCGGGGCTGCGCACGCAGCTCACCGATCAGGAGCGGAGCCGGTTGCGCCAGCGGGCGCGCATGGACGAGCTGGCCACCCTGCGCGAGGTGGCCTACATCGTAAACCGCGAGGGCGAGTTCTCCCTCATAGCCGAAAAGGTCCTGGAGCTGCTCGCCGGGCTGCTTGAGCCGCTTCAGGCCTGCATCTTCGTTATCGATGAGCCCAACAACCTGCTCAAACCGTTCGCCCTTTATGCCGACGGCAAGGTGAAGACCGGCGCCAGGCTGCGCGCCAGTGGACTGCGCGCGTTCAGCCTGGATGAGTTTAAGCACCGAAGCGTGATCTGCAGCGTTCGCGACGGGGAGTTCCAGGCCACCGTGCCGCTGAAAGCCGACGACGAAACCCTCGGCGGGCTGCTCGTCGTGTTCCCCCGGGACGATCGGTCGGAAGCAGAGCTTCTCGCAGAGTTCAACGAGCGCTGGCGGGATTTCCTGCTGGAACTCTCCCGGCATATCAGCCTGGCCGTCAAGACGAAACACCTCCAGGCGCAGGTGCTGCTCGACGGCCTGACGCACCTCTACACCAAGACCCATTTCGCCGACCGACTCGAGGGCCACGCGGACTTGGCCCGCCGCCACAAGGAACCCTTCGCGCTCATCCTCCTGGACATCGATCACTTCAAGAGGGTCAATGACACCTTCGGGCATGCGGCCGGTGACGAGGTGCTCAAGGGCGTGGCCACGACTGTCCGGCGCAGCCTGCGCAAGTACGATTCGGGCTACCGCACGGGCGGGGAGGAACTGGCCGTATTGCTGCCGCGAACCAATCTGACGAGGGCGGCGAAGATCGCCGAGAGGCTTCGGAACCGGGTGCAGAGCGGGACGTTCGTCGCCGCCGACGGCGCACGCGTCAAGGTGACGGCCAGCTTCGGAGTGGCCCAATACCGCAGCGACGAGCCGCCCGAGGACATCTTCGAGCGCTGCGACAAGAACCTCTACGCAGCCAAGCGCACCGGGCGGAACCGGGTCGTGGCCGCCATCAAGCGCTCCTCCAAGGCCAAGGAGCAGGACGCATAGCCGGCCCGGACGGAGCGCAGGCGCATACTGATGCCGGAAGACACACGGCGCAAACCAGTATCCATGACAAGGAGGGGGCATGTTAGAAGAGTATCTGGCGAGGAAGAAGCGGCGCAAGACGATCGGGTGCTTCGTTGTTCCGCTGGTCGCCCTGCTGCTTCTGGGCGGGGCGTTCTTCGCGTTTCGCATCTACTGTTCGGGGCGCGTGCAAGCGGAGCTCGACGCCATCGCTGAGGCCGGCTACCCCGTCACGCTCGAAGCACTGAACGCCTGGTATCCCCAGCCGATGGGCGAGAACGCGGCCGATGTGTACCTGGCCGCCTTCGGCAAGTACATGGAACCACCTTGGAACCCCACACCGAACTTGCCTATCGTCGGGGGCGGCAAACTTCCCGCGGCGGGCGAGCCCCTGCCGGAGGAGATGCGCGAGGCCATCAAGCAGTACCTGGAGGCCAACAGGGAGGCGCTC
>CAZXDF010000272.1:0-4687 GCA_964639345.1 uncultured candidatus Brocadiaceae bacterium
TCTTCATTCCCGTGCTCGACATCCAGGCGATCCACCTCCCGTCCGGAGAGTAGTGCGCATGCTCGTCCCAATCATGGCTGGTGCGCGTGAGGTTCGTGAGACGCCCGCTCGCAAGCTCGTACTCGTAGATGTCGATCCCGGCTGAATGATGCATGACAGTCTGTTGGACTCCATGTCGGGGCGCAGAGGGCCTGTAATACATCCACTGTTGCCCATAAGTGTCTGCCTCCATTTGCTGCGAAGGTATCGTCTACGGAAGCCTGTACCCTCTACGTAATTCCTGCACGCAAGAGCCGCAAGAACTAGGAGAGATATTCGGCTGCTGTGGGCCGCGCCGAGGGCCATCTGACGTTGCCAGAGCTTGCCATCTCCGCCCGTGCCCCCCCCGCTGGCCGCCCGAGGGGCCGACAGCCGTCCTCCGCGTTCCCTCGCCACAGTTCAGATTCTACCCCACGCCCGCGCAGGCTGCAAGACGGTTTCTCAATCCGGATGCAGCCGGCCTAGGCCAGCGCTTCGCCCAGTATCCGGCACAGCTCCCGCGCGATCTCGGACTTCGTGACGGGGCGGGCGAGAACCCGCCCTGCGGCGCCGATGATCAGCGCAGGGTGCTGCTCGTCGCGGATGCGCGTGATGTCGTTGGCCACCATCAGATCGGCCCGGCTGGCGCGCATGGACTCCAGCGCGATCTCGCGCAGCCGCTCGTCCTCTACCCCCACCTCGAGCTTGAAGCCCACCAGGAACGTGCGCGGGCTCCAGACCTTCACCTGCCGGATGATCTTCGGCGTGCGGGTCAGCCGCAAATCCCACGTCTCCTTCCCGCTCGGCACCTTTCGGGCGGCGGCCTGCTGAGGCACGTAGTCGAGCACGGCCATTGCGTGCACGAGGGCGTCCTGGCGCTCCGGCGCGGTCAGCTCCGCCTGGAGGCTCTGGAACACGTCCAGCACGCTCACCACGGGTATGATGCGAAGGCGGGACCATTCCTGCCCCGACACGTCGTCGGGCACGGGCGCGGCGGCGTCGGGACCGGCTACGTAGGTCACCCGCGCGCCCAACGCGAGGGCTTCGATGGCGATGCGGCGCCCCAGCCGGCCGGAGGAGCGATTGCTGATGTAGCGCACGGCGTCGATGTCGGCCCGCGTGGGGCCGCTGGTGATGAGGATGCGCTTTCCTGTCAGGTCTCTTGCCATGGCCGGGGCCCCCGGGGCGCGTCGCGGCTGCGCGCGGATCGCTCTTTCAGCGCATCTCGAGGAAATTGCGGAGCAGCTTCGTGCCCTCGAGCGTAAGGAAGGATTCGGGATGGAACTGCACGCCTTCGAGAGCGAATTCCTGGTGCCGGATTCCCATGATCTCGTCCGACTCGGCGCGCGCTGTCACCCGCAGACACTCCGGCAATGTGTCTTCAATAATCACGAGGGAATGGTACCGTGTGGCCTCGAACGGGTCGGGAAGCCCCCTGTATACCCCCTCACCATCGTGTGTAATCATGCTGGTTTTACCGTGCATCAGGCGCCGATGGCGCGCGACAGTGGCCCCGAAAACGTGCCCAATGCACTGATGACCCAGGCATACACCCAGGACCGGCACGCGCCCCGCGAAACGCTTGATCACCTCGTTCGAGACGCCCGCCTCCAGGGGCGTGCAGGGGCCGGGCGAGATCACGATGTGGTCGGGCCTGTGCTCGACCACCTCCTCGGCAGTGATCTTGTCGTTGCGATAGACGACCACCTCCTCGCCCAGCTCGCCGAAGCGCTGCACGAGGTTGTAGGTGAACGAATCGTAATTGTCGATCATCAGGATCATGGGCGTCCCAGCACTCAACTTGCGCGGACGGAAGAACAGCAACATCATTATCGAGGCCCGGCAACGCGATTTCAACCGACACGCCCGGCGAAAAGACAAGGCGTTCTGCCCACGGAATGCACGGAATAACACGGAAGACCAATGGGTCGAAGAGTCAAAAGGTCCTGGACTCTTGGATTCTTTCTTCTCTTTCGTCCGTATGCTCCCGCGCGTTTCCGCGTCTTCTCGTGGGCGAGTCGTTGCACGCCTTTCTGATCGGTGGGGCAGCGCGTGAACCCCGCAGGGGCTTGATTTTCCCCGTCGGCTGCGGTACCAATGAGTGCTCGGACGCGGAGGCGAGAAAGGCCCGGACAATGTCCCCACTACCACCACTTATGCGCGTGGCGGCCGACACGCTGACGGTCCGCGTGGGGCCGCAAGGGCGGCTGGAGGCGCTGCTGGTGAGGCGCGCCAACGAGCCCTTCCGCGGCATGTGGGCGATACCCGGCGGGTTCGTGGAGCTGGACGAGGACCTGCCGGACGCGGCGGCCAGGGAGCTGGCTGAGGAGACGTCGGTGCGCCCGGCCTCCCTGGACCAAGTGGGCGCATGGGGCAGGCCGGGCCGCGACCCGCGCGGCCGAACGGTCACCGCCGTCTACGTGGCCGTGGCCAGGCCAGGGCAGGACCTGCCCCAAGCGGGCGATGACGCCGCAGACGCCGCCTGGCACCCGCTCGGGGAGCTGCCGCCGCTGGCCTTTGACCACGCCGCCGTGATACCCCCGGCCCTGGAGCACCTGCGCCGCCGATGCGAGCTGACCCACATGGTTTTCGGCCTGCTGACGGCGACATTTTCGGAGCGCGAACTTGCTGCTGCGCTCGCGGCGCTTGGGAGCGGCGCGCCCGGGGAAGATGCCCGTCGCCTGGTGGAAGCCGCGGACCTGGTGGCGAGAGATGGCCGGGCCGACGAGACGCTTTACAGCGCAGGGGCTGAAGATCTCACCCGGCCGCTACGCGAAAGGGTGTGCATATTTTCCATGGAGCATGAGGCAGGGTAGGGGCAGATGCGGTTCACGAAGATGCACGGTATTGGGAACGATTTCGTCATGGTCAGCCTCTTTGAGGAGCGGGTGCGCGACCCCGAGGCACTCGCGCTGGCCGTGTCGCGCCCGCACTACGGCGTGGGGGCGGACGGTCTGATCCTGATTCAGCCCTCCGAGGTCGCTGACATCGCCATGCGCATATTCAACGCCGACGGCAGCGAGGCCGAGATGTGCGGCAACGGGATTCGGTGCGCGGGAAAATACGCCTACGAACGCGGCCTCTGCACCGGGGAAGAGATTCGCGTCGAGACGCGCGCCGGCATCCGCACCATCCGCCTGAGCGTCGAGAACGGCCGGGCCACCGCCGCGACCGTCAACATGGGCGAGCCGCGCCTGCGCCGGCGGGAGATTCCGATGGCCGGGCCGGACGACGCGCGCGTGATCGACGAGGACCTGTCGGTGGACGGCTGGAGGCTGCTGGTGACGTGCCTCTCGATGGGCAACCCGCACTGCGTCATACCGGTTCGGAGTCTCGATGAGACGCCGTGGACGGAGATCGGACCGAAGGTCGAGACCCACCCCGCGTTCCCCGAGCGCACGAACGTTCCGTTCGTCGAGACGATCGGTCCACGGGAGTTGAAGATCGCCACCTGGGAGCGCGGCAGCGGCCCCACGCTGGCCTGCGGCACGGGGGCCTCGGCCTCCTGCGTCGCCATGAACCTGCTTGGGCGGTCCGAGCGCAGGGTGCTGGCGCACCTGGCGGGCGGCAACATGGAGGTCGACTGGTCGGGCGAGGACAACTGCGTCTACATCACCGGCCCGGCTGAAGAGGTTTTCACGGGCGATTGGCCCGACTGAGACGGCATTTTCGATTTGCGATTTTAGATTTTCGATTCTCGATTTGCAGGCATGGGCGACGTTCCGCCTCCGGGGTCAGGTCGAAGCTCCCGCGCCGGCTCGATCCATCTCTGCGCCAATGATCTGTCTCAGGAAACAGGAGCGGCAAAAAGTTCGCTGCGGCTTGAGCGGCACACAGGTCAGCCCCCTCCAGGTAGGTCATCCTGTAGAGAACGCAACATACCCGTCCCAGAGTGCGCACGCCTCTGCTACAGGCGAGAAAGGGAGCAGATCGCCGCAACAACCCATCCCGCGAGCACGACCGCAAGCGTCACCAAACCCTGGTAGTGGGAGCGCTTTGCCTCCCGCCATTCTTGCTTTGGCGCGTCAAGATTCTTGGGCACGTATGGAAGCCACCGCCAAGTCCCTCTGCACACGTCACGAGGTGTCACTCTTGCTTCCAGCCAATTCCTGGCGTACCTCGGATCGGACCAGGCATCCAATTTCGCCAGCCGCAAAGCAACCAGAGCGGACACGACAATGGAGTACAGGAACGGCAACATCCAAGCGGCAAACTTCAGTGGTTGCGAAACAGACGCGCATAGTTCGGCTGGGATGGCTACTGCCCGTTGGTAAGCAACAATGGCAACCATGGACTTTTTCATGTTCTTCGAGCCTGACACACCAGGAACAGTCTCGTTTCGGGGGTGCTACATTAGCGATTCGCCGGAATGAGAAGGCATTCTCGATTTGCGATTCTTGATTTGCGATTTGCGACGACCAGCGACGTTCTTGTGCTGTTCAATCGAAAATCGCCGATCCAAAATCGGAAATCCCTACAGCTTTCCCTTCGTCGACGGCACCTCGCCGGCGGCCTCGGGGTCGATGCGCACAGCGGCCCGCAGCGCACGCGCGGTGGCCTTGAAGATGGATTCGGCGATGTGGTGGGAGTTGCCGCCCCGGACGATGTCCACGTGGAGCGTGACGAGCGCGTTCGTGCAGAAGGCCTGAAAGAACTCCTCGACCAGCTC
>CAZXDF010000273.1:0-5944 GCA_964639345.1 uncultured candidatus Brocadiaceae bacterium
CACGAAGGGCACGAAGCACACGAAGGAAAAACCAGTTCGAAGTAACGAGTGATTGATCTTTGGGAAACTAAAAGAAAATGGTCTGGGTAGCCCGACCGTCCCGGTCGGGTTTGAACGGCCACGCGGGCCGGAGCGAGACGCTCCGGCTACCCGCTGGATCTTTGCGTTTTCTTTCCCAAAGCTCAATAGCAGTTGCAGTTGCAGTTGCCGTCACCCAAGGCTTTAGCTTTCGCCTTGCCGTCTGCCTTTTTCCTGATTTCCTGCCTTCCTGCCTTCCTAATAATCCTTGCCGTTCGTCGTCAGCAGTGGGCAGTTAGCAGTGACCAGTTGTCGTTGTCGTTGTCGTCACCCAAGACCTTGGCTTTCGCCGTGCCGTCTGCCGTTTTCCTGCCTTCCTACCCTCCTACCTTCCTGATAATCCTTGCCGTTCGTCCGTCTTCGTCCTATTCACTGACCTGCGGGTTCCTCGACGTCCTCGCTTCGCACGAACGCGTTGCACTCCTCGCAATGGGGGACCCTCGTCACGATCGTCCTGGCGTTCCCGTTGGAATCGACGACTTTCCTGCGAGACTGAGAAATCCGCATGTTTCTCAGCGCCCGACAACCTGGACACCATTCACGCGCCATCACGCGTTCCCTGCGTGCAACCGCTGCACCCCGTACTTCAATGTTGAGTTTCCTGTTCACGGCGGCAGAGCGCATAGCGGCTGAGCTTCCCTGTTCCATAACCCAGAAGCACGAAGATCATCCGGAGCAGCAGCCAGGTTAGAATGCGGGCGGCCGGGTCAGCTCCTTTCACCACGACATTTCCACGAGCAGGCCGTTGTCTCTTATCACGGTGACCTCGACACCGCCCAGGCCGGCGGAGCCGCCGAAATAGACCTTGGTCGTATCAACGACCCTGGGATTATCGAGTCTTTCCTCGGGGATCCCTCCTTCAAGCGCATGCTCTCGGGCTTTGGCCACCAACCATCTGTCCTTCTCGCCGAGTAGGAACTCTGGCTGGGTAATCAGAAAGGAGTACCTGCCGAGCATGAATGCCACGTATAGGGCGACGATTGCGACGCCAGCGAGGATTACGTATTTGAGCTTCTTTTTCATTGTCCCCTCCTCATGGTCCGTGCCGTCCGTCCGTCTTCGCGGCCTTCGTGCTCTTCGTGGTTATCCGTAGCCCCAGGTGGTTCCTTCGGCGCCGTCTTTGAGGACGATGCCGAGGTTGGCGAGGCGGTCGCGGAGGGTGTCGGCCAGTTCATATTGTTTCGCCTCGCGGAGGCGCTTGCGCGTGTCGATCATGGCCTCGATTAGCTGAGGCTCCAGGCCCCTGCCCGCGGCCTTCTCGGCCCCGGCGTCGCGCAGAATCCCCAGAACCCCCTCCCCCAGTTCCTGATAAACCCCGTCCATGGCCGCCAGCGCCGCGCCGCTCAGGGCCTCGCCGCCGTCCAGGAGCCGGTTCACCTCGTGCGTGAAGGTGCTCAGGTGGCCCAGGGCGCCGGCGGTGTTGAAATCGTCGTCCATCTCGCGCACAAAATCGGCCTTCGCCTTGTCGATGAGCGCGGTGATCTGCTCGGGCGCCTCGCCCTCGGCCGACGGGGCGGTATTGAGCCGCTTGCGCACGCGCCGGGCGGCCCCCTCGATGCGTTCGAGGCCCTTGCCGGCGGCCCCGAGGGCTTCCTGCGAGAAGTCGAGCGGGCTGCGATACTGGCTCGTGAGGATGAAATATCGGATGACCATCGGCCGCACGGTCCCGGTGAGCGGGGGATTGCCGGCGAAGGCGTCCTTGAGCGTGATGAAATTGCCGATGCTCTTGCCCATCTTCCGGCCGTCGACGGTGACCATGTTGTTGTGCATCCAGTATCGGGCGAACGGCTCGCCCGTGACCCCCTCGCTCTGGGCGATCTCGTCCTCGTGATGCGGGAAGATGTTCTCGAGGCCGGCGCCGTGGATGTCGAGCGTCGGGCCGAGATACTTCAGCCCCATCGCCGAGCACTCCGCGTGCCAGCCCGGAAACCCATCGCTCCATGGGCTCTTCCAGCGCATGAGGTGGCCGGGTTCGGCGCGCTTCCAGAGGGCGAAGTCGGCGGGGTGGCGCTTGTCCTCGTTCGGGTCGATGCGCACACCCTCCATCATCTCATCCAGCCGCCGGCCGCTGAGCTTGCCATAGTCCGGGAAGCTGGTCACGTCGAAGTATGCCTCGCCGCCCACCTCGTAGGCATGGCCGCGGTCAAGCAGGGCCCGGATCAGCTCGATCTGCTCGGGGATGTGGCCGGAGGCGCGGGGGCTGATGTCAGGGCGCAGGACGTTCAGCGCGTCCATGTCCTCGAAGTAGCTGCGCGTGTAGCGCTCGGCGACCTCCATTGGCTCGATGCCCATCTCGCGGGCGCGCTTGACGACCTTGTCCTCGCCATCGTCCGCATCGTCGGTCAGGTGGCCCACGTCGGTGATGTTCTGCACGTAGCGCACGCGGCAGCCCAGGTGGCGGAGGTAGCGCACGATGACGTCGAAGCTCACGTAGCTCTTAGCGTGGCCGATGTGGGAGTC
Source organism: uncultured candidatus Brocadiaceae bacterium (assembly GCA_964639345.1). GTDB lineage: Bacteria > Planctomycetota > Brocadiia > SM23-32 > SM23-32 > CAZHPE01. The sequence continues at coordinate 2,539 of CAZXDF010000273.1, forward strand.
GCCGTAGACCGTGGGGCCGCAGACGTAGATGCCGACGAAGCCCTCGCGGACGGGCTTGAACTCCTGCTTCTCGCGTCCCAGGCTGTTGTAGACCTTCAGCATTCAGATGGGCCCCATGCCATTTTCGATTTTGGATTTGCGATTCTCGATTGCCTTTGCCCCGCGTGGCGAGCGTCGCTAACTGCCGAGGGCGGCGGTTAGTCGCCGAGCACGATCACGACCAATGTAAGGGCGCGAGCTACTCACTGTCCTGGGCCGGCCCGACGCCCGGCGACCACAGGAACATCGGCGTTGCGCTGCGGGAGGCGGAGATGCTTTCGAGCAGGTCCACCTTTATGCCCGGTAGCTGCTGTTGCGAGGCCAGTACCTCCATAAACCCCGGCACGCGCCTGTAGCGGACCAGTTGCAGGTCGGTCTCGCCCGTGAGTTTCTTCACCTCGCCGACGGCATCCTCCCGGTAGCCGACCACGTCGATGAGCTTGTTCGCCTTGGCCTGCTCGGCGGTGAAGATCCGCCCGTCGGCGAGCTTCGCCACCTCGTCGCGCGTGAGACCCGTACGGCCCTGGGCCACGGCGCTCACGAAGCGCTCCTCCATCTCATCGAGCATCAGCTGGAGCAGGGCCCTCTCCTCCGCCTTCTGGACCTCGTCCTTCTTGGCTGTGGGCGAGAGGGTGTCCTTGAACTCCCCGCTGGTCAGGGATTCGTCCTCCACGCCGATCTTCTCCAACAGCCCGCTGACATCGAAATGCAGCATCATGACCCCGATGCTGCCGGTGATGGTGGTCGGGTGCGCCACGATCCTGTCGGAGGCCGCGGCGACGTAGTAGCCGCCCGAAGCCGCCACGTCCATCATGCAGGCTACAACGGGCTTTGTCGTCTCCTCGCGGAAGCGCATCAGGTCCTGGTACATGATGTCGGAAGCGGTCACGCCGCCGCCCGGGCTGTCCACGAACAGCAGCACGGCCACCACGCTGTCATCCTGCCGCGCCCGTCGGAGCCGCTGGGCGAAGACCGCCACGGGGCTCGACTCCATGCCCGGCATCGAACTGCCCTCGATGATGCCCCGGATGGGGATGCAGGCCACCTTCGGCCCGGACGACCTGCCGCTGACGGTGACCTCTTCGAGTCGAACGCCCGAGTCCACCACCGCAAGTTGCGCCCCGCCCACCATCGCCAGCATCACCACCACAAACACGCCCAGAAGACCACATGCGCCGACCACGACCAGCGCGATCAGACAGCCCTTGAGCCGCCCGCCTGACTTCGGCCGTGGAGCATCCTGGGCGCGCGGAGGCTGAACCGGGAGCGGAGCCTGGCCGTCGGGCCAGCGCGGCCCCTGCGGAGGCGGTACCTGCTGTGGGTCTTCGTACATGGACCGTGCTCCCATAAGGTCTGCACATGCGCAAGCGGCGTCGAGTGTATTGTCGGGGATATGCCGGGACTGGTCAAGTTCAAGCTGCGCCCGCCGTTGCGAAGGGGCGGACATAACGACGAGGATGAATAGGAAGGCGGGGTCCGCAGACAGCATGCACCACGAAGAACACGAAGGGGAAGAAAGGCAGCACTCAGATCGAAAGGTCGAAAAGGCGCAACGCGTCGGCCTTTACCCTTGGACTCTTTGACTTCTTGACTCCTGCCGCGGTTGCTCTCCCGGCCCCCTCAGACCGGAGGCGGCAGGCCACCATGTCAGTCCACCATCATTTCATCGTATCCGAAGCTCGGGCGCTCCATGAACAGGAGCCACTCGATGTCGTGCCGCGCATGCCTCAGATCGTCCTCAATGACGAGGGCGCGCCTGCGCTTCGCCTCGGGTGTCATGCTGCACCCGCAGGCCGTCACCATAAGACCCGCCGCCGCCACCAGGCAAAGAACCCGCGCCAACCAAGCATTCTTCATCGTCTTGTCTCTCCCGGTCCTAAAGCCTTCCCCTGATTGTCCTTATCAGACTATAACGGGCGATCGACCGCATGTCAAACCCAAAGTACCTATGGATTCTATCCCTTCGCCCGCCTCAACGCAAGGACACAGTGGGTAAGATGGTGTCAAGAGTTTCGTGTAAGAAGGGGTTTTGGGAGATTGGCGCGTTGTGGGGGCGTATCCGTTGGTTTTGAGGTTCCTCCACACCAGGTAGGTGGCCCTCTCCCAGCTCGCGTTGCTGGGAAAGCTGCCGACTCCTTTGAACTTCCGGTTCAGTTCCCTTATGAATCGTTCTATGGGACTGGTCGTCCTGAGGCGCCGCCGGCACTCACACGGCGCGTTCAGGTAGGTCAGGGTCCGCTCGAAGTCGTAGAGGAAGCAGCGAACCGCCTCCGGCTCCTCCTGCCGCCACCTCTGTGCCCACCGCTCAAGACGGGCCAGCGCCTCCTGCTTCGTGCGCGCCCCCTTGTGAATCCGACCAGCCTCGCTCAGGATCGCCTCGCGGTGCGATCGGTCTTGAAGGTGCGCCGCGATGTCCTGGACCTTGTGAAAGACGCAGCGCTGCTTGGGCACGTTCGGATAGACCATGTAGAGGGCCGAGAGCAGCCCCGAGTCGCCGTCCGAGACGATCATCTCCAGCCTCTGGGCCCACGGGTTCTCCGTCTTCAGCCCTCGCCTTTCCAGGTCCGTCATGAACGCCGTCCAGTTCTTCTCATTCTCACCGCCCGTGACCCGGAAATCGATCAGCTCCTCCCCTCCCCGGTGGCGCACGCCCCAGGCCAGGAGAAGGGCCGCTTGCTTCTTCTTGCCCCTGCCGCGCCTGTGGCGCCTGTGAGAGGTGTAGGCGCGCCTGGCGTCGAAGAACACGTGGCGGTAACCCTCCCGCAGGGGGCGGCTGTGAAAGGCGCGGATCTCATCACCTGAGCTTCGCCACGATCCGGCTCACCCCGCCGGCCGAAAGCGCCCCCCGAAGCGGCTATCGAAGGTGCGCCGCTCGTAGCCGTTTCGGTAGCCTCGCCTTTTCGGCGTGCGCTGGTGCGAGCCGCAGGCGAGGAACTCGTCCCGCTCGTATTTCATCATGGCCTCGACAAGGCGTTTGAGTGCGTGGGCGACGCGCTTCGGGCTGAGGCAGGCTAGAGCCCGCAGGCGCGGCAGCTTCACCGTCCCCGGGGGTCAACATCAACCCAGGACATCCCTCACTGTGCCCCCACGCGCGTTGCTTTTCAGGCCCCGATCTGGTATCGTACACGCTCGTCTTGGCAGCGATTTCCCATCATTACCTATAGCCGGTCGCAGCACGCCCGACAATGCGCGAGAACATACGAAACTTCTGCATCATCGCCCACATCGACCACGGTAAGTCCACGCTAGCCGACCGGTTCCTTCAGCTCACGCACGCCGTCCCGGACCGGGAGTTCCAGGAGCAGATGCTCGACAACATGGAGCTGGAGCGCGAGCGCGGCATCACGATCAAGGCGAGCTGCGTGAC
>CAZXDF010000274.1:0-2989 GCA_964639345.1 uncultured candidatus Brocadiaceae bacterium
CTGCGCAACGGGGTGGTGCTCGCGGAGCTTGGCGGCTACGGCGACGGCCCGTACTGCGCCAGGCCCGGCGCCGGCGCGGCGCTCGTCATCCTGGGGACCTACATCGTGGACGCGGGCGATTCCGTGCCCTACGACCCGAAGTTCGTCTTCAAGCCCGGCAGGGCGAGCTATGCGGCTTACCTGCGAGAGAACGTCGCGGCCGCGCGAGCCGGCGGCGCCGGGGTGGGCGTCAGCGTCATCAGCGTCGGGCTGGCAGACACGGTCGACTTCCTTGTGGCCGCCCAGGAGGCCGGGGCGGACTACGCCTCGCTCTGCGCCTTCTCCGATATGGACATGTTCGTGAGCGCCGGCGTGGGCGTGGCGCTGTGCGAGCGCGAGAACCGCGCCCTGCTGAAGGAGTGGGCCTCGGCGATCCTTCAGGCCGTCGGCATTCCCTTCATCTTCAAGATGGGCCTCCGGGAGCCTGCCGAAACGACCGAGACCGTGGACGTGCTGGCCGAGTGCGGCGTACCCATCGTCCACATGGCGGTGGGGGACACGGCTCCCGGCTCGGAGGGGATTCGGATGCTGGGCCGGCTCTCCGGCAGGTGTCGCTTCCTGATAGGCGGCAGCGGCGTCAAGGATGTGGAAGGGGCGCGCCGGGTTCTGGAGGCAGGCGCCGGCGCCGTGGCAATTGCGACCGCCGCGATGGAGGACGCGGGCCTTTGCGGGCGGATTCAGGCCCAGTTGAGGCAGGAATGACGCGCGGCCGCGAGGGTGCCGAGCCTATGTCTGCCGGCCCGCGTGCCAGGCGGTACGGGCGGCGTGGTTGATTTCGCGCAGGGCGACGCCGGCGGCTTCGGCGATGCGGCGGCAGTCCTCATACTCCGGCTCGCAGCGCACGACCTCGTCGCCAAGCAGCCCGAGCTTCACGCGCACCTCGCCCCACGGCGTCTCGACCGTCTCGTGGCGGCGGGCGAGCTTGGAGCGCGCGCGCAAGCTTCGCCGCACGCCCAGCGTAGTCGAGTGCCGCCACAGCACCTCCTCCATCGCCCCGCGCCCCTCCGGCGTGCACAGGACCGTGAGCAGCACGCCCGGCCGGTTCTTCTTCATCTGCACAGGCGTAGTGAAGACCTCCAGCGCGCCCCCATTCCGCAGCCGCTCCGCCAGGTAGCCGATCTCCTCGCCCGTCATGTCGTCCAGGTTGACCTCGAGCACCCAAACCTCGTCCGACTCGGCCCCGCGTTCGGGCGTGCCCACCGCCAGCCGCAGAACGTTCGGGTGGCCCGAGATATCGCGCCCGCCAGCGCCGCAGCCGATGCGCTCGACGGCCATCTCCGGCCAGCCGGGTGACGGACGGCCCAGCGTGCGCAGCAGCGCCGCGCCCGTGGGCGTGGTCAGCTCGAACTCGACCGGCCCGCCCGCCGTCGGCAGCCCTTTGAGAAGCTCCGCCGTGGCCGGCGCGGGCACCGGCAGCGACCCGTGCTCGGTCCTGACCATCCCGCCGCCCAGCGCGACCTTCGAGAACAGCAGCTCGTCCAGCCCCAGCGCCTCGAAGCCGGCCACCGCGCCGACGATGTCGCAGATGGCGTCCACGGCGCCCACCTCGTGGAAGTGGACGTACTCGACCGTCGTGCCGTGCACCTTCGCCTCGGCCTCCGCAAGGTTGCGGAAGACTCTTATGGACCGGCCCTCGACCTCGGTGCTGAGCTCGCCCGCCCGGATTAGGTCCGTCACCTCGCTAAGGCCGCGGTGCGCGTGCTCGTGCTCGTGGGCCAGGATGACGTCGACCTTGGTGGCCGCGATGCCGCCGCGAGTGACCTTGTGCTCTTCAAGCCGGTAGCCCTCCAGCGGCAGGCCGGCCAGTGCGGCGCGAATCGTCTCGAGCGCCACGCCCGCGTCCACCAGCGCCCCGAGCATCATGTCCCCGCTCACGCCGCTGAAACAGTCCAGGTAGCCAATCTTCATGTTTGGGGTTCCGTCTCGCTTTCCCAATGGAGGCAATAGCAGCAGCCTGACGACCGATTAGACCCCATGCGCGGCCGCGATGCAAGGGTGGTTATGGGGCGTGGTAAAAGACGCGTTCGCCCTGTCGCTGCTCGGCGATGTGGCCCGCTTCAAGCAGGACGCGCACGAACTCGATCGCCTCATCGCGGCCGATGGCGAGGCCGGTGGCGATGTCGGCGACGGTGCAGGGGCGGCGGCGAAGCATCGCGAGCACCTCCTGCTCCGTGGCGGCCGCCGCGGGCGCCTGGCGCAGGGCATCGACGTCCGCGATCACCTCCGCGCACTCGCCCAGCATGGCACGGATCGCCTCCAGCCGCTGCGGCAGCACGGGCCGCACGAACGCCTCCGCCGGCGGGCGCACCGCCGTGTTGAGCTGCACCCTGTCCGGCCGGATGCGGTCGATCAGGGCCTTCAGTCGCTCGATATCCGCGTCCGAGGAGTTGATCCCGGCCGCAAGGAACACCTCGAGCCAGATCTGCCCCGCGAACCCGCGCCGCAGCGCCTCGAGGCCCGCGACCACGCCCTCGAGGGTGACGCCGGGATGGGGGCGGTTGATCCGCTGGAAGGTTGCCTCGTCGCCGGCGTCGAGGTTCGGCGCCACCATGTCCAGGGCCGCGCAATCGGCGCGCACCTCGGGGTCCGAGAGCAGCCCCCCGTTGGTCAGCAGGCAGATGGGCACGTCCGTCATGGCGCGAATGCGTTCGGCCAGCCGGCCGAAGGAGGCGTGAAGCGTCGGCTCTCCCGAGCCGCCGAGCGTGATCCAGTCCGGCGCACTCACCTCCGCGAGTCTGGCCTCGACCTCTGCAAGGACCTCGTCCACGGGCGAGTAATCGGCGCGCGTGAGGGTAGTCTGCCGGGTGGGACCGAGCTGGCAGTAGATGCAGTCGTAGTTGCACGTCTTCAGCGGCACGAGGTCTACGCCGAGCGAACGCCCGAGTCGGCGCGAGGGGACGGGTCCGTAGACGTACTTGCCCATGGTCGGGCTTTCGTGCTGGGTCAGGGG
>CAZXDF010000275.1:0-3107 GCA_964639345.1 uncultured candidatus Brocadiaceae bacterium
GGATCGGAATCAGTGGCCGCTTTGCGTCGGAATGCGCACATGCGCCCCCAATCGGGGCTTACGAGCGCGAATCGGCCCCCGTCCGGGGGGTAGGGGCCACCGCGCACTAGCCGACACCGATGTGCTCGCATCTGCGCCCGAGCGCTCCTCGCTGGGGTGCTTGCACGCTGCGAAACGCCCGTCGAGCCGTGCTGCCTCCCCACCGACACGGCCGGAAGGGCATCACACGAGGATGCCCCTGCCCCCGGCGGTCCTGGCAATCGTGTCGGTGCCGTGAGCTGAGCCGATGCGGGAACGCGCCGCGGCGGAGCCCAGCGAAGAACGCTCAAGACTGCTGCACCTGACATATCATCAGGGAGTCGAGCCTGATTTCTCCCTGGGTTTCAGCCGTTTGGGCTTCAAGCCAGCGACCCAGTAAGCGCAACAGTAAGCGGTTTGGCCCAGAATCCGGGCTGTTTGGCCAGGCGTGGGCGTCGATTCCGGCTCGGGCCGTTGGGCCTCCCTGGCACCCAGGTGCCGTTCCCGACACGGAACCAGGGCGCCAGGGCGCCACTGCTATGCCCAGGCTGCTTGACGCTGGGGCGTCGCAGGCGCCCCGCCTGCGCCACCCGGCCCGTGTTCCGGCCGGTGTGGCCCCTGCCGCAGCCCGTAGAAGGCCTTGCCGAGCGCCTGCCGTCCAAATGAGGCTCCCGAGAGGGCGAATTCCCTGCTTCCTGTTGCGGCCATGTTGGCCGTTGTCGTCTTTGTTGCTTTCGCTCCCTCGATGCCGGGCCGGCGCCAGCCGTCACGTCCGGCCGTGATGCTTGGGAGGCTGCCGGCTTCGCGGCAATCTCGACTGTTGCTCTTGTCGCCTCTTGTCGGCCTACATAGTACGACAACTAACTCGTTGACATACACTACGCCTCGGGAGTCCGATCGGCATTCTTCATCGGCCGTCAGCACCCAGCGCGCGGCCGGAACAAATTGGCGCCGGACGATCGCGCCCAGCAGAGGAGAGCCTGGACATGACCAATCTCGCGAATACCGACATCGCATCCCTCGCCGCATTTATCGAGACGGAAGCCGGTGTGCTGAACAAGCTGGAAGAGGACGAGACCGAGGGGCTCATCTCGGAACGGGAGCACCGCTTGAAATCCCGGATCGCGCACAACGAGATTGATTCGACGGTGTCGGTGCTGACCGACTATCCAGCCGAGAACCTGCGGGACGCGGCCCTGCTCCTCATACTCGCCCATGATCGGGCCACCTGGGCCGCGCACGACGATTTCAACGGCGTAGAGCAGGCGGGTATCGCGATGCAGCTGATCCGGGGAGCGATCGACGTTGTGGCCGAAGCCGGCGGGCTCGATCCCTACGCCTTCGCGCACGGCTGGTTCCTCGACAAGCCCGTTGACGAGGCAGCAAAGAGCGCAGCGTAGGCTGCGAGTGGCTCGATCTGGCGTGGGGCTCTGAGGCACGAGTGGGGGCCGCATTGAAGCTCCACGACCTCCACCTACCCGCGCGGTTGTCCACGGGGAACCCGGGTAGGGCGGCGGAGCCTGCCGCCGATGCCGGCACCGAGGACGCGGTTACCCTATGCGACATCCGGGGCAGCCTCAAGACGGTGGCTAAACGCCATGACAGCGAGCCGGAGCCCTCGGAGATAAAGGCGTTCGGCTTACAGCTGGGAGCGAGCGAGGCAGGAGTGGAGACCGTTCGAATGCTCCACGACCTCCATCTACCCGTACGGGTGGCTGCATCTCAGCCAAACGCGGGTCGGAAGCATCAGCCTACGCGAGGCTGCGGATGCGCTTAAGACTCTGCCAAGGTCGATCCGCCGCTTCAGTCTTTGATCCCTGTGACCGACCCCCCGGAGACCGAGCTGAAGGTCGCTCAAGGGCTCCACGACCTCCATCTGCCCGGGCGGTTGCCTGCGGGAAAAACACGCCCGGAGACGGAGCCAGCCTCCAAACGTGACACCTCAGGCGGACCCGACCCTACGCGACGCCTGGGGCGATCTCAAGACACCCATGGACGATCTGGGTGCCATGTTCCGACCTCTCTCCAGGACACAAGAGCCCGCTTCGAGGCGCCTGGCGCGCGATGGAGGCCACTAAGAGCGCCGCGACCTCCATGCCACGTGCATGTGGTTGCCCACGCCTGACATGCGCCCCAGGACGGAGCCGACCTCGAAGCGTAAAACCGCAGGCTGGGTCGGCCTATGGGACGCCTGCGGCGGACTCAAGGTGCCAAAGGATGGTCTTGCGCGGCGAGAGGGCCAGTTGTCCCAGGACCGAGGGATTCCGCAGCATCGGTCGATGTCCGCGACACCTCAATTTCCCATAACACAGGCGATCCGCAGCATCGGTCAGTGCCTAGCGGGACATAGACCCTGTGATGTAGAGAAACCGCTGCATCGGTCGATGCCATTGACCAGCCCCAGTGATCGCAGGCCCGTCCTGCACGCCCATCGCAGCCAACTTGGAGCCGGCAGCACCGCTTACTGGGCGCTTACTGGCGTCTGGGGGGCTCTGGGACGAGGCTGCTAAGTCATTGAAATAATGGGGCGAGTGAGCGGTCTCGAACCGCCGACCTCCTGAGTCACAGTCAGGCGCTCTAACCAACTGAGCTACACTCGCCGTCGGCGCGCTTTTAGGCGGTTCGGGGCGGGGCGTCAAGGGTGGCGGTTGGCGGCAATTGTGCCCAATCGTTGAGCTATTTGCCGAAAATTTGTGCACTCGCGGCGTCTGCGCACTCACCGTCCTGCTGCGAGGGGAAAGCGTTTGCTGCGTCTCATGATTTGGCACGGTGCGTGCTAAGGCATGGGCAGACGCAGAGCGCGGTCGCGCCCGCGCGGCACCACTCAGGAAGCAACGGATCCCGCCGAGATGAAAAAAATCGAAGCCATCATCAAGCCCTTCAAGCTCGACGAAGTGAAGGAAGCGCTGCACGAAATCGGCCTGCAGGGCATTACAGTCACCGAGGCCAAGGGCTTCGGGCGCCAGAAGGGACATACGGAGCTCTACCGCGGCGCCGAATACGTGGTCGACTTCCTGCCCAAGATCAAGATCGAGATCGTCACCGACGACGGCCTGGTCGAACGCGCCATCGAGGCCATTCAGAAGGCC
>CAZXDF010000276.1:0-3314 GCA_964639345.1 uncultured candidatus Brocadiaceae bacterium
GTGGCGGGGAGGAGGCGTGATCCACGGCCCTCGGCCGCGGGACTACTCCCAGAAGCTGAACAGGAAGATGCGCCGCATCGCGCTCAGGAGCGCCCTGCTGGCCAAGATGCGGGACGGCGAAGTGATGGTGCTGGAGCGCCTGGAGCTGGGCGAGCCGAAGACACGCGAGATGGCGCGCATACTGAAGCGCATGAACGTCGAGCGCAGCTTCCTGCTGGTGCTGGCTGAGCACGACGACATGGTGTGGCGTTCGGCGCGCAACATCCCGGGCTCCGCCGTCCTGACGGGACGCGAACTGAACCCCTATCAGGTGGTGCGCGCGCAGCAAGTGATCTTCACCCGCGACGCGCTGGCCGGGGTGCTGGCCTCCATTGGCACGCCGGCAGAAGAACCCGCGCAAGAGCCGGCTGAGGCCTCTGGCGGGCAGGCGGAAACCCCGGCGGTGGAAGGGCAATAGACATGCGTTCAGATGTGATCATCCGAAGGCCGCTTCACACCGAGAAGAGCGTTGCCGCCATCCAGAACAACAACCAGTACCACTTCGAGGTGGACCGCCGCGCCAACAAACACGAGATACGGCGGGCCGTCGAAGCCATGTTCCCGGGCGTGCAGGTCAGCAGCGTGAACACCGAGAGCGTGAAGGGCAAGGCGCGCCGCTTCAAGCGCATGGGCGGGCGCACCAAGGACTGGAAGAAGGCCATCGTTAAGCTCAGGCCAGGGGACAACATCGACATCGGCTACTGACCGCGAGGCTGCTTTTGCAGGCCTCGCGCGGCAGCGCAGATGATCGCAAGGGAGCGGAGGACGTCGTGGCGCTAAGAGCATACAAACCGACCACCCCCGGGCGTCGAGGGATGACCGGGAGCGACTTCGCCGAGCTGACGGCTAACAAGCCCGAGAAATCGCTTCTTCGGCCCCTGAAAAAGACCGGCGGGCGGAACAATCAAGGCCGCATCAGCACGCGGCGGCGTGGCGGCGGGCACAAGCGGCGCTATCGGCTCATCGACTTCCGACGCAACAAGGACGAGATGGAGGCTGCAGTGCTGAGCGTGGAGTACGATCCGAACCGCAGCGCCCGCATCGCCCTGGTAGAGTATGAGGACGGGGAGAAGCGCTACGTCCTGGCGCCGGAGGGCCTCGAGGTGGGCCAGAAGATCATGAGCGGCGAGCGGGTCGAGCCCCGGCCGGGCAACTGCATGAACCTGGCCAACATCCCGCTGGGCCTGTTCGTGCACAACGTGGAGTTGCGGCCGGGCGCGGGCGGGCAGATCGTGCGCAGCGCCGGCACCGGCGCTCAGGTGAGCGCGCGCGAAGGCAAGTACGTGCACCTGATCCTCCCCAGCGGAGAGGTCCGGCGCGTGCTTGGCCAGTGTCGCGGGACGCTCGGGCAGGTCGGCAACGGCGACCACGGAGCCGTCAATCTCGGCAAGGCCGGACGCAGCCGGTGGCTGGGACGCCGTCCAAAGGTGCGAGGCAAAGCCATGAACCCCGTCGCCCACCCGATGGGCGGGGGCGAGGGCCGCTCCAACGGCGGACGCCATCCGTGCTCGCCCAAGGGCGTTCTGGCCAAGGGCGGTAAGACCAGGAAACCGCGCAAGTACAGCCAGCCCATGATCGTTAAGAAGAGGAAATAGAGCACAGTGAGCCGATCGCTCAAAAAAGGCCCGTTCGTAAACATGAAGCTCCTGAAGAAGGTGCTTGCGCAGAAGGACGACGGCGGCCGCGAGCCCATTCAGACCTGGGCGCGCAGTTGCACGATCGTGCCGGACTTCGTCGGCCACACGTTCATGGTTCACAACGGCCGCCGGTTCGATAAGGTCTTCGTAACCGAGGACATGGTGGGACACAAGCTGGGCGAATTCGCCCCGACGCGCACGTTCAGGGGCCACATCAGGGGCCGGCGCTAGAGGTCTTGCGAGCCCCTTGGAGGAAGGTCGCCAAATGCAGTTCAGGGCAACCCACAAGAAAGCGGACATATCGCCCCGGAAGGTCAAGGGCGTTGTGAAACTCATCCGCGGGCGGCACGTGAACGACGCCCTGCAGATCCTGCGGGCGACCAACAAGCGTGCCTCCTACCTGGTGGACAGGGTGCTCAGGAGCGCCATGGCGAATGCGGACCAGAGCATGGATGCGGACATGGAGGCCCTCTACGTGGTGGAAGCGCGCGTCGACGAAGGCCCCCATGGCGGGCCGGAGCACATGAGGTGGCGCTTCAGGGCGCGGGGCCGCGCGGCGCCCATACGCCACCGCACGAGCCACATCGCCATCGTGGTTGACGATGGGCAGGAACAGACACAGGCCGAGCAGTAAAGGCGGAGGAGACATGGGACAAAAGGTTTGCCCGACTAGCCTGAGGATCGGCATCACCGAGGACTGGCGGTCGCGGTGGTATGCGGACAAGAAGCTGTTCGGCACGTACGTGGTGGAGGATGAGAAGATCCGCCGCCTCATTAAGCGCACCTACAGCTACGCCGGCATACCGAGGATCGACATCGTGCGCACGCGAGAAGACCTAAGCATCCTGGTCCACTGCGCGCGCCCTGGGCTGCTGATCGGACGCAAGGGCGTGGAGGTTGAGCGGCTGAAGGGCGAGCTTGAAGGCCTGACGGGACGCAGCCTCGACGTCAATGTCCAGGAAGTCGAACACCCCGAGCTCAACGCCCAGCTCGTCGCCGAAGAGGTGGCCGGGCAGTTGCAGAGGCGCGCCTCCTTCCGCCAAGTCATCGCCAGGGCGGCTGAGGCAACGATGGACGCAGGCGCCGTGGGCGTGAGGATCGGCGTGGCCGGGCGCCTGACCGGGGCCGAACTGGCCAGGCGGGAAAAGGTCCTCATGGGCAGCATCCCGCTCCAGACCCTCACCGCAAGGATCGACTACGGCTTCGCCGAGGCCCGCACCAAGTACGGCTTGATCGGCGTGAAGGCCTGGGTCAACCATGGCCGGCTCCCGCCGGGAACGAAGATGAACTTCGGAGAGGAGACCCCAAATGCCCCTGATGCCTAAGAGGGTGAAGTACCGCAAGATGCAGCGCCGCAAGAATCGCGGCAAGGCCACGCGGGGCAATTACGTCGCCTTCGGTGAGTTCGGGCTTCAGGCCTTGGTCGGGGGCTGGATCACCGCCCAGCAGATCGAGGCCGGCCGCGTGACCTCAGGCCACTACCTGCGTGATGAGGGCAAGCTGTTCATCCGCATCTTCCCCCACAAGAGCGTCACGTCCACGCCCGCCGAGACCCGGATGGGCACGGGCAAGGGCGAGCCGGACCACTGGGTCGCCGTGGTCAAGCCGGGAACAATTCTCTACGAGCTCAGCGGCATT